>NZ_JBZMXT010000005.1:0-73427 GCF_058506495.1 Methyloceanibacter sp.
GGCCTCGTCGTATCCGAGGGCCTCAAGAGCCTGGGGCACCATACGGTTGATGATCTTGAAGTACCCGCCACCAGCAAGCTTCTTGAACTTCACCAGCGCGAAGTCTGGCTCGATGCCGGTGGTGTCGCAGTCCATAACGAGGCCAATTGTGCCCGTCGGTGCGATCACGGAGGCCTGCGCGTTCCGATAGCCATACTGGCGGCCCAGTTCCAGCGCCTGATCCCAAGCCCGCATCGCATGTGCCAGCAGCCGCGGATCAGGGCATGACGCATGGTCAAGCGGCACAGGCGGCATGGAGAGGTCCTCATAGCCGTGCTGTTCGCCGCGTGATGCCCGAGCGTGGTTTCGGATAACCCGCAGCATATGTTCGCGGTTGGCCTCGTAACCCGGGAACGCCCCGAGTTCGCGTGCCATCTCTGCACTTGTGGCGTAGGACACGCCGGTCAAGATCGCGGTCAGAGCGCCGCCGAGCGCGCGACCTTCGTCGCTGTCATACGGAATCCCTGACGCCATCAGCAGCCCGCCAATATTGGCGTAGCCCAACCCGAGTGTTCGATACTCGTAGGAGAGCCGTGCGATCTGACGCGATGGGAACTGAGCCATCGTGACGGCAATTTCCAGCACGACGGTCCATAGCCGCACTGCATGCTCGTAGCTCTCGACCTCAAAGCTGCCGTCCTTCGCCCGAAACGCCATAAGATTGAGCGATGCGAGGTTGCAGGCCGTATCGTCGAGGAACATGTACTCCGAACACGGGTTCGAGGCGTTGATTTGTCCCGCGCTCGGGCATGTATGCCAGTCGTTGATGGTCGTATGGAACTGGATGCCAGGATCGGCGCACGACCACGCCGCGTAGCCGACTTTGTCCCACAAGTCCCGGGCCTTGAGCGTCTTCGCAACGCCCCCGGTCTTGCGGAGGATCAGGTCCCAATCGCCATCTTCCTCGACGGCGGTCAGAAACTCGTCGGTAACGCGGACAGAGTTATTGGAGTTCTGGCCGGCCACCGTGCGATAGGCCTCGGAGTCCCAGTCCGTGTCGTAGATGGGAATCTCTATCGAGGTATAGCCCTGCCGCGCGAATTGGATAATACGCTGGATCATGTTGTCCGGCACCTTGGCTTTGCGGGCCGCCTTGACCTCGCGCTTCAGAGCCGGGTTCTGCTTCGGGTCGAAGCACCCGTCGTTGTCGCTATCGCAGTTGACACAAGCCCGCAGGACAGCGTTCAGCCGCTCCGAAAGAACCATGGAGCCAGTCACAAGCGCCGCAACTTTCTGCTCTTCCAGGACCTTCCAGTTGATGTAGGACTCGATGTCGGGGTGATCCATGTCGACCACGACCATCTTGGCCGCACGACGCGTCGTCCCGCCGGACTTGATCGCGCCAGCCGCTCGGTCGCCAATTTTCAGAAAGCTCATCAGTCCAGAGGACTTGCCGCCGCCCGATAGGGGCTCGTTCTCGCCGCGCAGCGACGAAAAGTTCGTGCCTGTTCCCGAACCGTATTTGAACAACCGAGCCTCGCGCACCCACAGATCCATTATGCCGTTTTCGTTGACGAGATCGTCTGCGATCGACTGGATGAAGCACGCATGAGGTTGGGGATGTTCGTAGGCGGACTCCGATGCCTTCAGTTGGCCGGTCTCAAAGTCGACATAGAAGTGGCCCTGGCTTGGACCATCGATCCCGTATGCCCAGTGCAGACCCGTGTTGAACCATTGCGGACTGTTGGGCGCGCCCATCTGCTTGGCCAGCATGAAGCGCATTTCGTCGAAGAAGGCTTGCGCATCGTCCTCAGACGAAAAGTAGTCGCCTTTCCAGCCCCAATAGGTCCAGGTTCCGGCCAGTCGATCGAAGACCTGGCGCGCGTCCGTCTCGCTGCCAAACCGTTCGGCCTCTGGGAGCGCGGCCATCGCGTCTTCATCGGGTACCGAGCGCCAAAGCCAGGACGGGACCGAATTCTCCTCAACGCGTTTGAGCTTCGCGGCTACGCCCGCCTTACGGAAGTATTTCTGAGCCAGAATATCCGCCGCCACCTGGCTCCACTGGGCCGGTACAGAGAACTTCTCGAGTGCGAAAACAACCGATCCATCCGGGTTCTTAATCTCGCTGGCGCTCTCGCGAAACTCGATGCCGGTGTATGGAGATTGTCCTCTTTCTGTAAAACGTCGTTGAATCCGCATCCTAGCTCATGCCCCTTCTTAAAATTTAGACCCCGAATCGTGTGTTCTGTGCGAACCTCGAAGAGTGATCCGATTCGAACGCCCCCTCAACAGCGAGCATCAACATCTTGAGGGTTAGAAGCTAAAATATACTAAACCCTGTGGGTGTTGAGATGCAAAGACTGTGGACAGCTGGCGGATGGGCGGTGGGTGAGCGTCCAGAAAAACACTAGGAATCAGTTGCTTACTCGGGCAGCATGCGGCGTGGCCCCAGGCGCCCCAGGTCTTCGGCATCCGTGCATAACGTGTTGACGAAGCCAAGACAGGCGTTGGCCACCCTGAGATCTTGGCAGACGGGCGGGTAAGAACCCCGCTCCGCCATTCGACTTTCCGCCGCTGGACTTGGGCTATACGACCGGGCCATAGTTGGACATAATGCGGCGCACAAATCCGCGGCCATTACAAACACATCCTGAGTTGAAGGCTTTTCATGGGGCTCTTTCAAGACTTGTTCACCTGGTGGCACGGCGACACGTTGGGTACGCGCCTTTATACCTGGCGCAAGGGCGAGCGCGTCGGCGAGGATGCCCTTGGCAACGTCTACTACAAGGAGCGGAAAGGCACGCGCCGCTGGGTCATCTATAAGAATTTCTCCGAGGCCTCTCAGATCCCACCCGAGTGGCATGCCTGGATACATTTCATCACGGACGAACCGCCCACGGCCGAGGACTACAAGCCCCGGTCTTGGGAGGAGGCGCATCGGCCCAATTTGACGGGTACATATGAAGCCTACCGGCCACCTGGCTCGGTGATGCGGCCTCGGGTTTCGCAACAGCCTCTTGACTACGAACCGTGGTCTCCTGGGTCATCGTAAGCCTCGCAACGCTATGCACGGACCACTATCCGATCTTCCGAACGACGACTCCGGACCAACTGCTACCCAGCGCTGGTCGGCTTCCGACTTTGCAAAAAATGGGCGCTTCATCCATGACATGGCGGCCCCCATTTTTGCTCTGCTTGCACCCAAGCCCGGAGAGCGAATCCTCGATCTGGGGTGCGGTGACGGCACCCTAACCGCTGAAATCGAAGCAGCAGGTGCAGACGTTCTCGGCCTCGACATCAGTGCGGAACTATTGGCTGTCGCGCGCATGAAGGGGCTTTCCGTCCAGCAAGCCGACGCCCACGCTCTCGATTACGTTCAAGAGTTCGATGCTGTGTTCTCCAACGCCGCGTTGCATTGGATGCAATCGCCCGAGCTTGTCGTTGAAGGCGTTGCCCGCGCGCTCCGGCCCGGGGGGCGGTTTGTGGGAGAGCTTGGTGGCCACGGCAACATTGCCGCCGTCGCTACCGCCTTGCGTGCTGTCGAGAAGGCGCGTGGCGGTGAGCCGGAGAGGGCGGTGAGCTGGTACTTCCCGACGACGGAAGAGTTCGAGACTCTCCTGTCTGAGTTTGGATTTGCCGTTCATGAATTGGCTGTTGTGCCCCGGTCAACGCCAATCAAGGCGGACATGGAAGGATGGCTCAGAACGTTCTGTCGCTTCTTTTTCGACAGGTTCGAGGAACCGGAGCGCAGCGATGTGCTTAAAGAGGTCGTGGCGCTTCTCAAGCCGTCCTTGTGCGATACACAAGGCCTCTGGGCTGTGAACCACATCCGGCTTCGCTTCAGTGCAGAACGCAGCACGGCTTAATAAACGCCTAGGAATACTGAGGCATCTGTGTCACACCGTTGCCTCATTGATCGCTCACGCGTGTCTTGTGGCAGGTGGGATCTTGCTGGTTGAGCAGGGCAAACAGCGTTGATGAGCGCCGTTCTGAGGAGCTGAAGCGGGCGACGAGATGCACATTCAGGAGTGCAAGACTACAAAGCAATCGGCTGGGCGTGCCGTTTTGGCCGCGCTCGGCTTGGCCACGGTGCTTCTCGCCAGCGTGCCCGCGGTGGCTGCGCCTATGAAGAATGAGATTGCCGTATTCGCCGCTTTGGACAAGGTCACAGGGCGGATTAAGCAACTCGAGATACCGATCAATCAGACGGTGGACTTTGGCGCCTTGCGCGTTACGCCGAGAATCTGCAACTCGCGGCCACCCACTGAGAAACCCGATACAGCATCCTTTGTCGAAGTTGACGAGGTGAAGCTGACGGGTGAACAGCAGCGTATCTTTACTGGGTGGATGTTTGCCGAGAGCCCTGGGCTTAACGCAGTTGAACACCCTGTGTTCGACGTCTGGCTGACGAGCTGCAAAGAACCGATTGGCGGTCCCCCCGTCGAAAGTGCGGAAACTGAAGAGGAGGGGTCGCCCGAAGAGGCCGTTGCGGCGGAACCGGCTCCGGCTCCAGCCCCGCCGCCCGCTGCTGCTCCACCTGCACGCCCAGCTGCGCCGCCACCCGCTGCTGCTCGGCCCGCGCGCCCCGTCCTTCCGTGGCTGCAGCGCTAAGCCAGAAAATACAGGCTGACCGCTGAGATCCTGGCATTCCCGTGCCGGCATGGGGCTCGTCGACCATTAGACTTTTAGATTGCAGGTCGGCTGGTTCCTGAGGGTGTGCTGACCAGCTTGAGGATGTCGGCTGCAGGTGCATCGGCGGGCAGCGCAGCAAACGCTGTATGGGACTTCTCTACAGAGGTTTTGGAGGAAGCGACTTCGTCGCCAACGAGGCGTTCTGCGCCGCGTCGCGGCTGGCGGCCATCGAGTGCCTTCTCCAAAAACTGTTGAAAGGCCTGGCGGCTAATCTCGATAGCACCGAACTGTGCGAGATGGTCGGTAATGAACTGGGTGTCTAGCAGGGAGAAGCCGCCATATTTCAGTCGCGCGACGAGATAGACGAGCGCGACTTTGCTTGTGTCCCTCGCCCTTGAAAACATGCTTTCTCCGAAGAAAGCGCGTCCAAGATGAACGCCGTAAAGGCCGCCTGTCAGCGCACCATCCTGCCAGACTTCGACCGTATGGCAGTAGCCTAGCCTGAAGAGTTCGCCATAGAGCGTGCGTATGCGGTCGTTGATCCACGTACTGCGGCGGCCAATCCGCGGTTCTGCGCAGCCGTCGATAACCGCGTCAAAATCGTTGTCTATCTTGATTTCAAAACCGCCGCGCCGGATCGTGCGCGCAAGGCTTCGAGGGATGTGGACCGCATCCAGCGGCAAGATGCCTCGCCGTTCGGGCTCTATCCAATAGAGCGCATTGTTTTCGGCGCTTTCCGCCATTGGAAAGATGCCGCACGAATAGGCTTTCAGAAGGACTTGCGGCGTAATCTCGATCGTGACGTCGTCGAGAGAACTCATCGCGCAAGGCCCTCTGGCCGGCGATGAACTGGCAGGTCCGGGTCGAGCATCGCCCCGCGATGTGTCTGGCGGGTGGATCGAGCGCTAACGTTCGCCGCTGGGTGCCAGGTGGTCTTCGAGCCAATGAATATCGTAGTGGCCATCAACGATGTCGGGCTCTTGAATGAGCGACGAGAACAAAGGAATGGTTGTCTCGATTCCATCGACCACGAACTCTCCAAGGGCCCGCTTGAGACGCATAAGGCATTCGTTGCGATTGCGCGCATGCACAATGAGCTTCCCGATCAGACTGTCATAATACGGAGGGATGGTGTAGCCCGCATATGCACCGGAATCGACACGGACCCCAAGGCCGCCGGGTGGGTGGAAATGGGTGATCGTGCCTGGGGAGGGTCGGAAAGTGAGCGGATTCTCCGCGTTGATTCGGCACTCGATTGCGTGCCCGTCGAAGCGAACATCTTCCTGACGAATTGACAGCGGCGCGCCAGAGGCAATGCGGATCTGCTCGATCACCAGATCAAGACCGGTGACCATCTCGGTTACGGTGTGCTCCACCTGCAAGCGTGTATTCATTTCAATGAAGTAGAACTCGTTGTTTTCGTAGAGAAACTCAACGGTCCCCACGCCACGATATTTGAGTTTGCGCATCGCCTCGGCAACGATCTCGCCAATGCGCACGCGCTCATTCTCATTCAGAGCCGGAGATGGAGCTTCTTCCCAGAGCTTTTGGTGCCTCCGCTGAATGGAGCAATCGCGCTCGCCGAGGTGGATGGCGTTCCCGTTGCCATCGGCAAGAACCTGCACTTCGATGTGGCGTGGTTTCCCGAGATACTTCTCGAGGTAGACCGTGTCGTCACCAAAAGCTGCGCCGGCTTCCGTGCGGGCTGTGCTGAGAGCGGCTTCAAGTTCGTAGTCGAAGTGCGCGAGCTTCATGCCGCGCCCGCCGCCGCCGGCGGAGGCCTTGACCATGACAGGGTAGCCGATTTCTTCGGCGATGACTTTCGCTGCCGCAAGATCCGATACCGGCCCGTCCGATCCGGGCACGACAGGAATGCCGAGCTCCTTTGCTGTCTCCTTGGCTTTAATCTTGTCGCCCATAATCCGAACATGCTCTGCGGTCGGTCCAATGAACGTGATGCCATGCTCTTCAAGGATCTCGGCAAACCGTGCGTTCTCCGCCAAGAATCCGTAACCGGGGTGAACAGCGTCCGCCCCTGTAATCTCGCAGGCGGCGACGATAGCGGGGATGTTGAGATAGCTATCCTTGGCCGGAGGTGGCCCAATACAAACGCTTTCGTCCGCGAGCCGCACGTGCATCGCGTGGGCGTCGGCGGTCGAATGGATCGCAACGGTGGCAATGCCGAGCTCCTTGCAGGCCCGTTCTATGCGAAGCGCGATCTCTCCCCGGTTAGCGATCAGAATCTTGTCGAACATGGGGGCTGGCTATTCCTACTCGATGACCACGAGGGGCTCGCCGTACTCGACCGGCTGACCGTCCTCGACAAGAATCGCCGTGACCGTCCCAGACTGGGGCGAGGGAATGTGATTCATCGTTTTCATCGCTTCGATAATGAGAAGCGTTTGGCCAGACGTGACGGTGCTACCGACTTCGACAAACGCCGCGGCTCCTGGTTCGGGAGAACGGTAAGCCGTGCCGACCATGGGCGAGCTCACAGCACCGGGGTGCGGGCCGGTTTCCTCCGATGCAGCGCGCCGTTTTGGCTCCTGAGGTGCCGGCGCAGCAGGTGAGGGGACCGCGGCGGCAGGGGCTGCCGTCACATTTACGGTGCGCGCCACCCGGAAACGGCGACCCTCAAGTTCGATCTCGATTTCGGTGAGACTGGTCTCATCGAGAAGCGCGGCAAGCTCCCTAATGAGATCCGTGTCGAGACTTCCCCCGTCTTTTGTCATTGGCGTCCTTTCATTGTCGTCCTGCCCCTAAGCATTGGAAATCGACGAGGCCAACGCCTCGATGGCGAGTTCGTAACCGAGGCCACCGAAACCACAGATTACTCCCTTCGCAGCGGCAGACACATAGGAGTGATGGCGGAACGGTTCGCGCGTGAAGATATTGGAGAGATGTACCTCAACAACGGGCACGTCGCAGGCAAGCAGCGCATCGAGCATCGCTATCGAGGTGTGGGAGTACGCGCCCGCATTGACTATGATGCCGTCCCCGTTTGACCGTGCCTCTTGGATCCAAGCAACCAGCTCTCCTTCGGCGTTGCTCTGTCGGAAGTCGACGGCAAGGCCGAGCGCATCCGCCTTGCGAGCACATCGCTGTTCCAGATCGGCCAATGTCTCCGTCCCGTAAACCTCTGGTTCACGAGACCCCAGTAGGTTCAGGTTCGGTCCATTGATAATGAAGATCGGCTTGGCCATGGTTACATCCCGGTCGGCGATCCGAGGCTTGCGCAGCCCCCCCTGCAAATTCAGACACAACCGCGCGAAATCGGCTGAAAACAGAGCGGCAGCGCCGTTTATCAGCTTTTTCGGTCTTGAGCAAAAGCCGAGAGCTCCAGAGAAGCACCTCGATGCGGAGAGAATTGAGGCTCGGTCGAGAGCCAAGCCTCAGCAGCTTACCTTGCAACCTTCTTTCCGGATCGTGGCGACGTTCTCTACGAGTTGGTCGTAAAGATCGTCCGGAGCACCCGGAATGGTACGGTCCCCGATCAGATAAAGCGGGGTGCCCTGCAGGCCGAGCTTTTGAGCAAGTTCGAAAGTCTCTGCGAGGGCGGCGGCGGTCTCCTTGCTCTCCATGTCTTCCTCGAGCTGAGGAACATTAAGCCCGAGCTCATTGGCAACGCGAAGAACTTTCTCTTTGTTCGCCTTGCCCGATGCCGTGAACAACTTCTGATGCATTTCGAGGTATTTGCCTTGCTTCTTGGCAGCGATAGCGCCCTTAGCCGCAGCCTCTGAGTCCTCGCCAAATATCGGGAGCTCCTTGAATACGACGCGAACGTTCTCGTCAGTCTCCGTGAGCTTCAGCACATCCGGCATGGCGCGCCGGCAATAACCGCAGTTGTAGTCGAAGAACTCAACGACGGTAACGTCGCCGTCGGGATTACCGGCCGCGAAGGAATTTTCTGAGCGGAACAACGCATCGGCGTTTTCGCTGATTGCTTTGGCCTGCTGCTGTTCCTGTTCTTCCTGTTGCCGCCGATCAAGCTCCGTGGTCATCGCAACAAGAATCTCCGGATTCTTCTTGAGGTACTCTTCTACGACCTCCTCGATTACTGCTTTACCCGGGGCTCCATCCTGAAGCCCCGTGGTCGCGACGCCGTCGCGCCAGACAGTCAGCACCGTGGCTGCGCTTACGATGGCAGCTACGACAGCGGCAACTAGTGCGGTGGCAAGGCCAGTCTTGAGATTCATCCTGAGGTCTCCGAGAGTTTGCGTGATTTGTACGCAATCATTTTTTGCGTTCTGGCAATTTGAAATCCAAGATGTCTTGGGCGCGAAGCCACTGCGGCGTGCCGCCCGGTAAGCCGTCTTGTGCTCTTTTGGCCATCATCTTCGCCTCGCGCAGGCGCCCTTCGTAAAAATAGGCTTCGGCCGACGCAAGCGACGCACGAGCCAAAAAACTGCGCCGCGCGCCGGAAGCTTTGGCCATGTCGCCCTTGCGACCGTAGGCCATTGCAAGTTGTCGGTAGCCCATAGCCGATTGCGGCTCCTGCACCAAGGCTTTCTTCAAATTGCGGATCACTTCGTCGAGATATTGATTTTCCTCGGTGCTGAGCATCGCCTGCGACAGCATTATTTGGATTAGTGCTTCGTGAGGCGCGAGTTCCACGGCCTTCCGCAAAGGACCAATTGCCTCCCGGCCTCGGCCACTCTCAAACAAGAACTGGCCCTTAGTTTCGTAGAAATAGGGCCATCGCGGTTGCGCTTCGATAAGTCGATTGAGGTAGGGCATGGCCGCATCGACACCGGACTTGCGATAGGTAGCGATCGCACGCGCATATGTGCCTGCGAGGGTATCGTCCTCCCGGTAGCGGTTCAGGGACGCTTCGGGCTTTTCCAAGAAGCCTGATAGCTTAGCGCGCATCAAATCGTGCCGGTATTGAAGCTCCGGTGGATCCTCGGCATCATAGTAGGGGCTGGATTCGACCAGAGCTCGAAGCTGCGAGATGCGCGTCTGCGGCAGCGGATGGCTCATCAAATATGGATTGATCCCTTTGATGCCCCGCAGCTGATTGGCAAGCACCTCAAAGGTCTCAAGCATGCCGCGCCCTGACTGGCGTGTGGAATTGAGGAAGCTCATGCCCGCTTGGTCGGCCGCGGATTCTTCCGTCTGGCGATATGCCATAAAACTGCGCATGGCCACATCAGAGCCGCCGGCGATAGCCCCCATGCCGAGCTGCCCAGCATTCGGAACGCCCGCGAGACTGCCACCGATTGCAGCGGCAAGTCCTAGAACCTGGAGCGCAAGCGCTGTCGATTTCATCTGAGCGACCTGCGAGCGCAAACGGGCCAAGTGGCCGCCGGTGATATGGCCGGCTTCGTGAGCGATGACACCGATCACCTGATTAGGTGTCTTCGAGTTCATTAACGTTCCGGCGTGCATGAACATGTTCTGTCCATCCACGACGAACGCGTTGAAACTCTTATCGTTGACTAGGTGGATCTTGATGTTCTGAGAGCCGAGGCCTGCAGCGCTGAAAATAGGCCTGGCGTACTCGCGGATGAGCGACTCAGTTTCCGCATCGCGGATCAGGCCTCGGGCATGGGCCGCGCTCGACGCCAGTAGTCCCGCGAGGAGACCGGATATCAATGTCGCCACGAGTGCCGTGTGCGTTGCCCGCGGCAACCGCTGGAGCGTGGGCTGTGCCATTGATTTGGCCAGGATCGGCATGATGGACGTAATCGTATTGGCTCGGCGTTGTTGCGCAAAGACGCTGTTTTCTTTTGCCTCTCAAGGAGGCTACGTTGGCACGCCGTTTTATGGCCCCCGCCACTGCCACGTCTAATTTGCTTGGGACCTGATTACGGCGACAACGTGACACCCAAAGAACGGCGTCCATCAACAAAACGCGAGAGGCGCAGCTTCTGAACAGTCTGTCAAAATATGAGTCGTTGCCCCGGAAACCGGCCGCGAGCCGCGCGATCGATCCCTTCATTGTCATGGACGTCATGCGTGAGGCGCACCGACGCGAAACCGCTGGCGAAGACATCATCCATATGGAAGTCGGGCAACCCGCAACCCCTGCGCCGCGCGCAGCCCGCGAGCGTGTAGCGCGGGCGATGTCCGAAGAGAATCTCGGCTACACGTTGTCCCTTGGTCTCCCTGAATTGCGCGAGCGCATAGCCGACTATATCTCGACGCGCTATGGCGTGACCGTTGCAGCAGACCGTGTTGTCGTCACAGCGGGGTCGTCCGCAGGCTTTGTGCTGGCATTTCTTGCCATTCTAGAACACGGCGAAGGCTTCGGACTGCCGAGTCCTGGCTACCCGTGTTACCGACAGATACTGAAGGCTCTCGGATTTAGCCCTCATCTAATTGAGACATCCGAGGATGGCCGCTGGATGCCGACGACGACAGATGTCGAAGCACTAGCCGCGAGTGGCGCCGCTGGCTTGTTGCTTGCGAGCCCAAACAACCCAACAGGAACCATGGCGCAGGCGCCACGTTTGAAGGAACTGGCCGACAGATGCGCTCAGCATGGTCTGTGGCTCATATCCGATGAGATTTACCACGGGCTGGAATACGACGTCGAAGCGGAGACAGCCCTTGCGTATTCGAATGCCGCCATCGTGGTTAATAGTTTTTCGAAGTATTTCAGCATGACTGGCTGGCGCGTCGGTTGGCTTGTCGTCCCCGAAGCTTTGACGCGTACGATTGAGAGGTTGGCGCAAAATCTCTACATCGCACCGCCCACTGTCTCCCAAGTCGCGGCGCTCGGTGCTTTCGATGGCATTGAGGAACTCGAAGAGATCAAGAGCCGTTACGCACGAAACCGGTCACTCCTGCTGAACGAACTTCCGGCCGCAGGTCTGACGAATATCCTGCCAGCGGATGGCGCATTCTATCTGTATGCGGACATTCGTGACTTGACCGAGGATAGCGAGGCGTTCGCGCAAACAATGTTGCGGGAGATTGGCGTAGCCGCCACACCAGGTATCGATTTCGATTCGTTGCGCGGACATTCCTATCTTCGGCTAAGCTATGCAGGCGCGGAGCACGAAATGAGCGAAGCGGTCCGGCGGATCGGCACGTGGCTCCGATCACGATAGCAATAAGGTTGCCAGGGCCGCTCCGGAACGAGACGCCCCGGCGAAGTGCCTGGTGTCTTTAGAAACTTCCCACTAATCCGGAATTAGCCGCGGGACCACCAGCCCTTACGCTGTCTCACAGGCTCTTTGTCGCTCTCGCTCTCGATCCGAATTTCTGGTTTGGCAGCCGGAACTACGGGTTCGTCGCGAGATGAAGCTATGCTGAGGGCAGGCTCCTTGCTGCGTGGTGCGGGCGCGTCCTCAGTGTTTTCAGAACCGCTGCCGGCTGTCTCGTCAGCCGTCTCCTCAGTAGGTTCCGCCGCATTCTCATCGGCAACATACTCGCTGACCGAAACTTCGCGGACAGGGATGTCTTCCGCAATGGTTGCGCCAGTGGACGAAACGTCGTCCTCCACATGCAAGTCTGGTGTACCGACAGCGGCGCCGGGCTCCTCAGCGGTTTCCATCTCGGGGGCAGAGGTGTCCCACTCGGCAACGGCCTCGTCGCGCTGGCCCTCTTGCTGCTCGGCCGTCTGTTCAGCGGCATTACGCTGACCACGTCCCCGACCGCGGCGGCCGCCACGCCGGCCTCTCCGACGTGATTTTCGGGGCTGTGATACACCGTCGTCGTCCGCAGTCTCGGTATTTGCTTCAGCCGTCGCTACATCCTCGCTGGAGGCTGGAGCCTCGCTCTTTTCCGTTTCAGCTTCACCGCTAATTTCGCCGCGTCCGCGTCCGCGTCTCCGGCGGCGAGAGCGCCTCTTGCCGGACTCTCCGTCGTCATCTTTCGATGGAGCGGCGTCTTCCCGATGATGTGCCCAATCCATATGCACCACTGCGCCGTCACCTGAGGCCTGTCCGCCGTCTGTCGCCCGTTCAATGACGAACTGTGGGGTGTGCAAGTCTTGGCTGGCTTCGATGGTGATTGGAACCTCGTAGCGCACTTCGATATCCTTCAAGTGCGCGCGCTTCTGATTGAGAATGTAGATAGCAACCTCAACCGCGGTTGTTGCATTCAGCGGCATAACACCATCAGTAATCAGACGGTCTTCTATGGAACGTAGGATATCGAGAGCGACAGATTCGACCGAACGCACGATGCCCGTTCCTTGGCACATAGGGCAGGCATTGGTCGATCCCTCCAAAACGCCGGTACGCAAGCGTTGACGCGACATCTCCAAGAGGCCAAAAGCGCTGATGCGTCCAACCTGGATACGTGCACGATCGCTTCTAAGCGCTTCTTTCAGACGCCGCTCAACCTGACGGTTATTGCGCCGCTCATCCATATCGATGAAGTCAATCACGATGAGCCCAGCCAGGTCGCGCAAGCGCAACTGCCTTGAGATCTCGTCAGCCGCTTCCAAGTTTGTCTTAAGCGCAGTGTCTTCGATATTGTGCTCGCGCGTCGCTTTGCCCGAGTTCACGTCTACGGAGACTAACGCTTCGGTCTGGTTGATGACGATGTAGCCTCCAGACTTGAGCGTCATTTGCGGCGAGAACATCGCCGCAAGTTGTCGTTCGACCTGATACCGGATGAATATCGGTTCGGGCTCCTTGTAAGGCTTCACATTCTTGGCATGGCTCGGCATGAGCATGCGCATGAAGTCCTTGGCTTCCCGGTACGCGTCGTCACCTGCAACCAGGACCTCGTCGATGTCCTTATTATATAGGTCGCGTATGGAGCGCTTGATAAGGCTTCCTTCCTCGTAAACAAGAGCAGGGGCCGTTGAGCTGAGCGTGAGATCACGCACCGTCTCCCACAGTCGCAGAAGATAGTCGTAGTCTCGCTTAATCTCGGTCTTGGTCCGCTGAGCGCCTGCAGTACGAATGATCAAGCCCATCCCCTCGGGGACTTCTAGTTCGTCAGCAATCTCGCGAAGCCGCTTTCGGTCCGTGGGCTGCGTGATTTTGCGGGATATGCCGCCTCCGCGTGCCGTGTTCGGCATCAGGACGGTGTAGCGGCCAGCCAGGGACAGGTAAGTGGTCAGAGCGGCGCCCTTGTTGCCTCGCTCCTCCTTCACCACCTGGACCAGAATGATTTGGCGCCGGCGGATCACCTCTTGAATCTTGTAGGGCCTTCCACGGCGGCGACGCGCACGCTCGGGTAACTCCTCTAGAGCATCCTCCGAGCCGACCGACTCAACGCTTTCTTTGGATGACGTTGATCCAGCGCCGTTCTCGTCGTCCCCATCATCGTCAGAGTCCTCATCGTCGTCTGAATCGTCTTCGTCGTCGGCGTATTCCTGGGTAACGTCGAGTTCGTCTGCGATCTCCGTAGTGCCTGCGGTGTCTCCGTGGGCGACGGACTCTGGCGCATCCGCGACGGCCAATTCTTGCTCGTCTTCGGCAGGCGCGACATCTTCCAAGTCGTCAGCGTCGGCATCGTCGTCTTCGGATGGCTCTGACGTGGGCTCTGCGGCCTCGGACACTTTATTCGTGAGGTCGGATGCCTCCAGTTGGATGTCGGGTTCGTCGTCTTCGTCACGGGGTGTTGTATCGATTTCGTCGACTTCGTCGAGCTCGAATGTCGCGATGGGGAGTGCCTCAGTTGACGGCAAGTCTTCCTCTACCGCCGGAGCCTGCTTGCGGGCGTCCCTGCGCGACCCGCCGCGACCACGACCGCGACGGCCAGGTCGGCGGCGCCTGCCTCCGCTAGAGGCGGCATCATCCTCTGCAGCCTCTTCCGCTGAAGCGCGGCTTTGCTCTGCCGCTTCTTCTTCGAGGAGCGCCTGACGATCCGCGACCGGGATCTGGTAGTAATCAGGATGAATTTCAGTAAAAGCTAAGAAACCATGCCTATTGCCGCCGTAATCGACAAAGGCCGCCTGGAGTGATGGCTCAACTCGCGTCACTTTTGCGAGGTATATATTGCCTCTTAGCTGTTTTTTACTTGCCGACTCGTAATCAAATTCTTCGACACGATTTCCTTTTACGACGACCCGGGTCTCCTCCGGGTGCGCCGCATCGATAAGCATCTTGTTTGCCATAGTTTTTGTTCTCCGCCGCACGGGATTCAGCGATGAACGGCATAAGCCGTTCCGCCGGGCCTGAGCCTGACGGCCGTGCGGACATAAATTCAGTCGTCCATAAACGCATGCGATGCCTTGCCGTTAGACTGTTTTCTGGGTTGCGGCGAGCGGCCGGTTTCAGCCGCCGGGCGTATAGGTGCAACGAACAACTACCTTGATTTTGGTAGTTTTTTAGACGCTCCTGGCCCTGCATCGCGATTTCCTACTGGCCGCGAGCGCGAAGCTGCAGACCCTTTTTTGCTAGGGCGACGAAAATCTCTAATCGCCGCCGCATTCCTGCGTCAGGGCCGTTTTCCAAGGGCCAGACGCGCTAGAATTTCATCCGCCCGTCCCGCCGGTAGGCGTCCAAGGGCTTGAGACTCATGACTGTGAGTTCCCCAGTATTAGTGTGTTGCTGGGAGTTTTGGCAAGTGCCGAGCATCATCCAGGCAATTGTTCAAAACGGACGCTTAACCTCACGTGGTTAATACTTTGAGCATGCCGACCAGCGATTTGGGTCAAGAGCTGGCCGCAAATGGTCCTGACCGACGTTCAGCATGAACGAAACGGCGTGCGCTGCGTTTTGCTGGGCAAAGGGGAAGTACACCTAATCAAGAAGGGCGAGACGTGCATGTTGGGTCGAAGGGAGATGCGAGCGCTGGCGCTGTTCCTGACGCTCTCTCTCGGATTACTTTTGCTTTTGGCGCCGCCAAAGCCTGCTTTGGCCACAGACGGCGTTGTCGCCAAAGACGCACGCCTGGCCGGTGATCGCGAACGCACACGATTTATCGCTGACCTCTCGAAGAAGGTGGAGGTGAAGGTCTTCGCACTGGGCGATCCCTACCGGGTCATCGTTGACGCGGCCGATGTCAGTTTTCAGATGCCTGACGGGATTGGGAACGAGCAACGTGGGCTCGTGAAAGCTTTTCGGTTTGGACTGTTTGCGCCAGGCAAGTCACGCATCGTCTTGGATATAGGCGGACCCTTCCTTATTGATCATTCCTTCGTGCTCGGGGCGCGGGACGACCAGCCGGCAAGGCTCGTGATCGATCTCGTGCCGACCGACGAAAAGACCTTTCTTGCGAAACAGAGGGAGCAGAGCAGCAAGACTAAAGAGGAGGCTAAGGAGCCAATTCCGCTCGCCGCCTCGGCACCAAGCGGGGAAAAGCCCATTGTGGTTCTGGATCCTGGTCACGGTGGTGTTGACTCGGGGGCCAAGAGCGCAAACGGCGTTCTAGAGAAGAACGTCGTTTTGGCCTTCGCAAAGCGGCTAAGGCAGAAGCTCGAGGCCTCGGGGCGTTACCAGGTCCACATGACGCGCGATGACGATACGTTTCTGCCGCTCAAAGAGCGGGTGAGATTCGCACGGGAGAAGGGGGCAGGGTTATTCATATCGCTTCACGCTGACTATTTTCCGACTGAGATCGACGATGCGCGGGGCGCCACGGTTTTCACACTCTCGGAAAAGGCAAGCGATGACGAGGCGCGGGCACTGGCCGCGAAGGAGAACCTCTCAGATGCAATTGCGGGCGTCGAACTCCCGGACGACTCAGATGAGGTTGTGACGAATATCCTGATCGATCTCGCTCAACGGGAGACCAACAACAGATCGGTCGTGATGGCCCGCTCTATCGTGGGAGAGTTGGCTGCAAAGGGCCGGCTTCATACCAGGCAGTTGCGCTCCGCAGGCTTTCGTGTGCTGAAGGCGCCGGATGTCCCCTCAGTCCTCTTGGAGCTTGGATTTTTGTCGAACGAGGAGGATGAGAAACAACTGACGTCTGAGGCCTGGAGGGATCGCATGGCAGGGGCTATACGCGATGCCGTCGAAAGCTATTTCAAGGAACGCCTGGCCAGGGCGCCATTCTAGCGGTTCCTAGGGCTGAGAACAGCTGGCTGCGCAGCTGAAATGCCAAGATTCCCAGCGACTATTGCGTTTTGTTGCCATATTCTTGATTAGTTTAAACCTGGGTATTTGGACTTCGCGTCTGGCGGGTGGATAAGCAGAGATCACATGGACATCACAGCACCAGTAAAGTCTCCTAAACAGGGACGGAAAAAGAAGCGCGGCGGGTTTTTCTTACGGTTCCTGGGCTTTGTCGTTGCGGCATGCATGATCCTATCCATTGCTGTCGCAGGTGCGGTCGCCTTCGTCCTGTGGAAAGTGTCCCAAGAGCTGCCGGACTACGAAAATCTTGCTCGCTACGAGCCGCCGGTCATGACGCGCATTCATGCCAATGACGGGCGCCTGATCGCCGAGTATTCGCGACAGCGGCGGATCTACGTGCCGATCTCAGCGGTTCCGAAGCTCGTCATCGACGCGTACCTTTCAGCAGAGGACAAGAACTTTTATCAGCACGGCGGCTTGGACATGCAAGGCATTGTGCGAGCCGTGGTCGCCAACTTGAGTGGCGGCGGCGGTAAACAGGGTGCGTCGACGATCACCCAGCAGGTTGCGAAGAACTTCCTACTAACGAGCGATCGGAACATCGAGCGCAAGCTCAAGGAGGCGATCCTTGCCATCCGCATTGAGCGCGCCTTCACCAAGGACCAAATCCTCGAGCTTTACCTCAACGAGATTTATCTCGGTGGCGGTGCCTATGGTGTCGCGGCTGCAGCACAACGTTATTGGGACAAGGCACTCAACGAGCTCACATTGGAAGAGGTAGCCTACCTTGCCGTCCTGCCGAAGGCTCCCAGCCGATACCATCCGATCAAGCATCGGGAGCGCGCTCTCGAACGGCGGAACTGGGTGCTCGACCGGATGGTTGATAATGGTTTTGCCACTCCGGAGGAAGGCGAGGCTGCGAAGGCTAAACCGCTTACGGTCCTCGCCAAGAGATTTGGCCCGCGCATTTACGCATCGGAGTATTTTGCCGAGGAAGTGCGCCGCGACATTTTGGACCGCTTCGGCGAAGATAAGCTCTACGGCGGCGGCTTCTCGGTCCGGACTTCATTGGACCCCCGCATGCAGGCAATTGCACGCGAGGCGCTGGTGAATGGACTTACAAAGTACGATCGATCCCGTGGCTGGCGTGGTTCGGAAAAGAAGATCGAAATCTCTGGCGACTGGGGAAAGACCCTGGCGGATATTCCGGTCTGGAAGGATATCGAGCCGTGGAAGCTTGCGGTCGTGCTCGAAGTCGGCGGGACTGAGGCGAAAATTGGACTTCGTCCGGGCCGCGATAAGCAAGGCCAACTGGTCACAGATCGGGAAACGGGTAAGATCCCTGCGGCGCAGGTACGTTGGACCAGAAAATCCATCAGGTCGGCTTTGAAGCCCGGTGACGTGATCTACGTCGCACCAGTCAAGCCGAAGAAGAACAAAGACGGCGAGGTAGAGTCGCCCGAGTCGGTGGCCGGGTTGTGGTCGCTTCAGCAGGTTCCAAAAGTTAGCGGCGCGCTGGTAGCGATGGATCCACATACGGGCCGCGTCGTTGCAATTGCCGGCGGATTTAGTTTCCATCAGAGCCAATTCGACCGTGCGACCCAGGCCCTGCGCCAACCGGGTTCCTCGTTCAAGCCGCTGATCTATTTGACGGCGTTGGACAACGGCTACGCGCCAAACAGTGTCGTCCTCGACGGCCGTATCTGCGTGAGCCAAGGGCGCGGCATGCCGCCTTGGTGCCCGAAGAACTACTCGGGCGGCGGAGCGGGTCCCTCGACACTACGCCGAGGTATCGAGAAATCGCGTAATCTGATGACCGTTCGCCTGTCGCGAGACATCGGGATGCCGGTTATTGCCGAGTATTCGAAGCGCTTTGGCGTCTACGATAATTTGATGCCTGCGCTGTCCATGTCTCTCGGCGCTGGCGAGACCACACTGATCCGTATGGTGACGGCTTATTCGATGATTGCAAACGGCGGCCGCAAGGTCGACGCAACGTTCATCGATCGTATCCAGAACCGCTACGGTCGTACCATCTGGAGGCATGACAAGCGGGATTGCAGCGGGTGTGCTGCTCGGGAATGGGCGAGTCAGGAAGAGCCAGAACTCGTCGAGGTCAACGAGCAAATTGTTGATCCTATCGCCGCATACCAGATGGTTGGGATCATGGAAGGCGTCGTAACATCGGGAACGGCGCGTCGTCTGCTTTCTCTCAACCGGCCCATCGCAGGCAAGACTGGTACGACCAACAATTACAAGGACGCTTGGTTCATTGGTTATACGCCTGACCTGGTTGTCGGGTCCTATGTCGGTTATGACCAGCCGAAGCCGATGGGTAGAAGTGCGACGGGCGGCGGCCTTGCAGCGCCAATCGTAAAAGAATTCTTCGCCGAGGCTCTCAAGGACGTGCCGCCACAACCTTTCCGGGCGCCGGAGGGAACGGTAATGCTTCCTGTGAGTCACAAGACCGGACTTCCCGCGCGAAAAGGGCAGGCTGGAACAGTCATGGAAGCATTCAAGCCCGAGCAAGTTACGCCCGAGGCTGCCGCTGCTGCTCAAGCACAGCCGGGCGGTGCGGTTGCGCAAGGACAATCCGCGCAAGGCTATCCGACCGCGGCCGCCGCACCTGCTGCGGCGCCGCGTCGACAGGTCGCGAGGCCGCCGCGAGCAGCGTCGCCGCCACCCCAGCGCCGCCGTGAGAGACGCGGGTTCTTTGGGCGCTTCTAATCCCGCCTAAGCGCTTCAGCACCGTACTGGTAGTGGAAGATATCTCCGGAGCGTAGCCTGTCCGCGTGGACGATTGTTACACGAACCAAAACACGTAAAGAGGTTTCAATGCGAGCCGAGACCGAGGCGCTTGTGAGCGAAATCAAAGAGTCGCTGTCTTTGTTGCGGAGGCATCTTTGACCCGGAGGAAGCGCGCGCGCGCCTAAAGGCACTGGACCGAGAAGCCGAAGACCCAAACTTCTGGAACGATGCCGCGCGGGCTCAAGGCCTCATGCGTGAGCGGCAGCAGGTTGAGGTTGCGCTCGGCGCTTACGATCGCCTTCATGCCGAACTCGATGACCATCTCACGCTTCTCGATCTTGGCGAAGAGGAAGGTGACGAGAGTATCGTTGCCGAGGCCGAGCTGGCCTTGCAGGCGCTGCGTCAAGACGTGCATAAGCGCGAGGTTGAAGCTTTGCTTTCGGGCGAGGCAGACGCAAACGATGCATACGCGGAGATCCACGCCGGAGCAGGCGGCACCGAGAGTCAGGATTGGGCGCAAATGCTTGAGCGCATGTATGTGCGCTGGGCAGAGGCTCGCGGCTATAAGGTTGAGCTGATCGGCGAAAGCGCCGGCGAAGAAGCGGGTATCAAGTCAGCAACGATCTTGATTAAGGGGCTCAATGCCTATGGCTGGCTCAAAACGGAATCGGGCGTACATAGGCTTGTGCGCATTTCGCCATTCGACTCGAGCGCGCGCCGCCACACGAGCTTTGCATCCGTTTGGGTATACCCAGCGATCGACGATGCGATAGAGATTGAGATCGAAGACAAAGACGTTCGTATTGATACGTATCGCGCCTCGGGCGCAGGGGGCCAGCACGTCAATACGACCGACAGCGCTGTCCGCATTACACACATCCCAACAGGCATTGTCGTGCAGTGCCAAAACGAACGGTCGCAGCACAAAAACCGTGCTACCGCTTGGTCGATGCTCCGTGCTCGCCTCTATGAAGCCGAACTAAAGCGTCGTGAAGAAGAAGCCATGGCGTCGGCCGCTTCCAAGTCCGAAATTGGTTGGGGACATCAAATCCGGTCATACGTCCTGCAGCCTTATCAGCTCGTCAAGGACCTGCGAACGGGTGTCGAAAACACGAATCCGACGGCCGTGCTTGATGGCGATATCGACGGCTTCATCGAAGCGGCATTGGCGGAACGGATCAGCGCCGACGCCAAGGCGAGTGCCTAAAGCGTCAAGCCCAGGCTCCCATCCTTAGCCATGGGTTCAAAGTCATGCCTGCCGCGTGTCGCGGGGAGTGCTACTCGGCCGCGTTGCTCGAAAACGGATTGCCCGAGGATGCTGAGGATGAACTGCGCCCGGACCCTGTAGGCTCGGCGGCCAACGGGTTGTCCGACCGGCGCGATTTTCCTTCGAAGTACGCACCTTGCTCGATCGCCAGGCTCTGATGTTCGATGTCGCCTTCGACATGCGACTGCGCCTGAAGAGTAACCCGCAGGCCCCGGATCGATCCCATCACCTTTCCGCGGATGACGACGTCTTCTGCGGTTACCGATCCGTCGACCATGGCTTTGTCACCCAGCAGCAGCGAGCCGCAATTGACATCGCCCTTGATCTGGCCATCGACCTGGATCTCGCCCTTCGATGAGACATTGCCTTCGATGGTGAGGTCCTCGCCAATGATGGATGGGATCATCTTCCCCATGGCCGGGCCGGCCGGCTTCGGCTGAGGCGAAGGCCGTTCGGTGAATGGAGACGACTTCGATTCGGAAGCGGAGCGCGGGCGTTCGCCGCCCAGCTTGGCCTTAGATTCGCTTGGCTCGGGTTTCTTCGTAAACATAACTAGATCCTCTCCCTCAAAACACCACATACTGGGCGAACTACACCCCCGCCAACGTATAGTCGCCGCCAATAAAGCTACGTGCATAGCGAATTGCTATGGTCGCGAAGCGAATAAGGCGAGATATCCTGTTGCGCGACCAACATTATCGCTTCCCGCTTGCCTTGTCATGCTGGTTGTCATTGCGCGCGACGGCCCTTTGCTGGTGTCGCTTACTGCTTGATTCGCCTTGGTTTAGCCGATTTTGAACCATCTTAATTCAACAAGGGCTTAGCGTAGCCTCGCGCGCGTGTTAACGAGATAAGTGGGGTGCAGCGTGTGCCGGATACGTTTCCCAGTACCGGATTTCTAAGAACGTCGCAGCAGAGATCGCCTCGGCTGCGTCGCTCGGGCGCTTGCCATGCGACTATTGCGATCTTGCGGAGGCCATTCATGCAACACTGCGTTCCTCATTCGAAGAACGCCGCGGCGATGCCTGTGCATGCCACTAGGGTCCAGCGCTGAATGGACGAACCAATCCAAGGGGCTCTGGCGAAGATTACCGAGCAAGGCGGTAGGGCGCTCAGGGCGCTACCCGAGCAGGGACGTCAACTCGTCAACAGCGTCCCGCCGCCAGTGCAGATCCAGCTCGCGAGGCTGTCGTCGCGCAGTGCTCATCTCTGCAGGGAGATTTTTGCGGGGATCTTCGTCTTGGGCCTTATCGCCGTCGTTTTGGGCTATGGGCATTTGTCGCGCGGACCCATTTCGCTGCCGGGCCTCGTGCCGCCGATAGAACGCGCAATCAACGACCAGTTCTCAGATCTCACGGTCAAGATAGAAGACGCCGTATTGCAACGCGGGGACCATGGCCCGGGTGTGGTTTTGCGTTTGCGCAATATACGCCTCATGGATCCGGATAACGAGGTCGTGGCCCAGGCACCACTCGCGGCGGTGGGTCTCAGCGGTTCGGCGCTGCTTTCAGGTAAGTTCGCCGCCGGAAGCGTCGACTTCATCGGCTCGAGGCTGCTGATGAACTACAACGAACAAAACGGGCTCTCTCTGGCTTTTTCCAAGCCCGACGAAAATGCGGGCGGGTTCGCGCCAAGTGAGGTGATCTCACCGCCGCAGGCCGCTGATGCCGAGCCTGTCGCGCCGCCGGTCAAGAGCACTAAACGCTTCAACCTGACCAATGCCGTCAACGAAGCGTTTCGGCGCGTACGGCGCTCCGACACGTCCTACTTGACCCGCTTTGGCCTGAAGGACTCGATCGTGGTTCTCTACAAAGATGGGATGCAGACCCTGTGGCAGGTCCCGGACTTCGCGCTCAATTTGGAGCATCACGATCACCGAAGTGTACTTATCGGCGACGCCAACGTAGCCTCGAGCCGTGGCGATTGGCAGCTTGAGGTTCGCACGGCTCAAAAGGCGAATGCCAAGGGACTGGAAACACAGATCCTGGTCGAGGACTTGGTGCCGTCTGGGATCGCCGGGAATTTCCCCACAATCGGCTTGCTGCGAGCGCTCGATATGGCCGTGGATGGCGAGGCTGTTGCCAACTTGGCGCCCAACGGAGAGTTCATCGGCGGCGAGGCGAAGGTTCGACTGGCAACGGGCCAAATCACGCCCCCATGGGATCCGGATACACCTGTGCGGATCGAGCGTGGTGATCTCACAATTCGCTACATCCAAGAGACAGGCGTTATTGAGCTTGCGCCGTCCACGTTGCGATGGGGCACATCATCCTATGCGACCTTCAGCGGCAAATTCGTGCCGGAACGCGGAGCGAAGAACAAGATTCAGTCGTGGGACTTCGACATCAAAGCAGAAGACGCCGTTTTAGGTGTCGAGGAATTCGGTTTGGGACCGACGAAGGTCGACGAGTGGAGGGCGAAGGGAAAGATTTCGGAGGCAGATGGCAGCTTAGAGCTGTCGCGTTTGGTCATTCGGACGGGCGACGCAAAGATCGTTGCCAAGGGCAAGATTACGGATCGCTATGGCGACCCGGCGGTCCAACTGTCCGGCTCCATCAGTCCGATGTCGATGGCGGCGTTCAAGCAGCTTTGGCCGAAGTTTCTAGCCGGCCAAGCGCGTCAATGGGTCCTGGAGCACGTCACAGGCGGGCAGATTCTCGGCGGCTCGTTCAAAGTGGCGCTCGAGCCCGGGATGCTCGAGGACTATCAGCAGCGAAAGCCTATCCCGGACGACGCCGTTAAGATGGATGTGAAGTTCACAGACACCTCCATCGCCTACATCAAAGAACTCCCACCTGCGCGCACGGGAGAGGGGACTGTGACGCTCGCAGGCACGCAACTCTCCGTTCGGATCCCGGCCGGCAAAGTCATGGTTGACAATGGCATGGTGATTGACGTGAGCCAAGGGCTCTACTCGATTGCCGATCTCCGCGATGATCCTCAATACGGCTTCGTTACGTTCCGTGCTGCCGCTCCCACACCTGCGGTTACGACCCTTCTCGACTACGAACCCTTCCGGTTTATCTCCGGGGTGGGGCTGAAACCTGACTTCTTGGGCGGGTCGGCGACTGGCGAGTTCAGTTTCAGAATCCCGCTCAGGAAGTACGTCGAATTCCAAGACATGGCAATTGCAGGTGTGGCGCGCCTTGAAGATGCGATCACCCCAGGGCTCGTCGGAGATTTGGGGATCGAGGGAGGCGTGATCGATGTGAACTTGACGAGCAAGGGCATCAGCGCATCGGGCAATGTGACAATTAAGGATGTTCCGGCGACTGTACGTTGGGAAAGGCTATTCTATGCGCCTGATAACGAGCAGCCACCGATCGCCGTCACATCGACTCTTGACGCAGCAGGGCGAGAGAAGATCGGCCTTAAAGTCAATGACATTGTCAAAGGCCCAATGCCCACAACGCTGTATCTCAGCGGTTTAGGGGAGGGGACCGGCCAGCCAGATACAACTCGGATGAGTATCGTCGGTGATCTGACGAATGCGGAATTGCTTGTTCCTGCCTTTGGTTGGAGGAAGCTCCCCGGCGAGCCGGCGCAGCTTAGCTTCATCGTGAACAAGAAGCCGGATGGCTCCACGGACTTGGAGAACCTTCAGATCGCCGGTCCCAGTCTATCAGTTTCCGGTCAGGTCGCACTGGACAGCGCCAACGAGCTTGAAGCGCTGACATTCGACGAGGTCGGCCTTGGCGCGCTGACAAATCTGTCCATCAGCGCACAGCGACGCGACGACGGAGTGATGCAGGTTCATGCGGAAGGACCATCCTACGATGCGCGGGATTTCTTTCAGACCCTGATATCGGCAGACCAACTTACCAATAACGCCGACGCGGATGCCGATGACGGTAGCAACATCGATCTAACGGCGAAGATTGGAAAACTGGTTGGATATGACGAGAGCTACGCGACAGACGTAGATCTAACTATGTCGAAACGTTCCGGTGAGTTGGTCGCCGTGCAAGGACGCGGGTTATTGAGTGGTCAGAAACTGGTAACGGTTGACTTGCAGAACAGCGATAGCGGCCGAATTCTCACGGCAAAAGCCGACGATGCGGGCACGGCATTTCGCCTGGTAGGATTCTATCGAAACATAGAAGGGGGCGCGGCGTCGCTTCGCGTCAACTTGGATGCCGGCGGTGTCAATAAGACCGGTACGCTGCGTGTTCGTGATTTTGTTATCGTCGGGGATCAGGTTGTCGCCGACGTTCTTACCGATCCCAGCTCCACCTCGGCGTTGGGTCAGCAGCAGAGCATCAAGCGTCAAATTGCGTTTCGTCGATTGCGCGCACCATTCGCGGCTGGCGGCGGCAAGTTCCTCCTAGACGATGCATACATGAACGGACCTGAACTTGGGGCCACGCTGCGCGGTACGATCGATTTCAACGACCAGACTCTCGATCTCGGCGGAACCTACGTGCCGCTTTATGGGCTCAACTCCGCGCTCGGTGCGGTCCCTGTTCTCGGGCGAGTCCTTGTCGGGCGACAAGGAGAAGGGCTTGTCGGAATTACCTTCGCGATCAAAGGTCAGCTCGACGATCCCACCGTGCTCGTCAACCCGATGTCCGTCATGACACCTGGCATCTTTCGTCAGATTTTCGATTTCCACGGTGGTTTGCCGGAGGGAACGACGATATCAGGCGATGAGACCTCAAGCGGGAATAAAGTCACCGATCGGCCCCGCAAGAAGCGGCGCTTGCGTCCACTTCAAAACGCCAGAGAGCGCCGTGGCTTGAACTAAATCGGCCGTATCAACGCGTGCCGCTTTTTGCCGAGCGACAGTTTGATTACGCCATCCGATGTGAGGTCTGCAGGTGTAAGGACCTGCCGTTCGTCAAGCACGGCGACGTCGTTGACCTTGATCCCACCGCCTTTGACTTGGCGTCGCGCTTCGCCGGTGGACTTTACGAACCCAGCCTGAACACTGGCCGAGAGCACGCCAAAACCGGTTTCGAGGTCCGCTCGCGGCACTTCGATGGTGGGAAGTTCGGAAGCAAGCTGCCCCTGCTCGAAAGTCGCCCGGGCCGTTTCTGCCGCTTGGTCCGCTGTCTCGCGACCATGGACAAGCGCAGTGGCTTCTGTCGCGAGTATCTTTTTGGCTTCGTTGATTTCGGCGCCTTCAAGGGAAGCCAACTTTTCGATCTCGTCGAGCGGCAGTTCAGTGAACAGCTTGAGAAAGCGCGGGACGTCCGCGTCCTCGGCGTTCCGCCAGAATTGCCAATAGTCGTAGGGCGAAAGCATGTCTGGGTTCAGCCAGACCGCGCCTTCGGCTGTCTTGCCCATCTTGGTGCCGGATGCGGTCATGAGTAATGGCGTTGTGACGCCGAAGAGCTCGACACCCTCTGTCCGCCGGCCAAGCTCAATGCCGGCGACGATATTGCCCCACTGGTCGGAACCGCCCATTTGCAGGCGGCATCCCGTTCGGCGATGAAGCTCTACAAAGTCGTAGGCTTGGAGGACCATGTAGTTGAATTCGATGAAGCTGAGGTTCTGCTGACGGTCCAGCCGCAGCTTAACCGAGTCTTGGCTGAGCATGCGGTTGACGCTGAAGTGGCGCCCGTAATCGCGAAGGAATGAGATGTAGTTCAGTTGCTCCAGCCATTCGGCGTTGTTCAGGAGCACTGCATCCCTATTCCCTGTCCCAAAATCCAGAAACTTCGAGAACACGCGCTGAATACCGTCGATGTTGGAGGCGATCGTGGCCTCGTCGAGCAGCTTGCGCGACTCGTCTTTGCCTGAGGGATCTCCCACCTTCGTGGTGCCGCCGCCAATCAATACAATCGGTCTGTGGCCCGTCTGCTGAAGCTTCCTAAGAAGCATGATGCTGACAAGGTTGCCCACATGCAGGCTGGGGGCCGTGCAGTCGAAGCCGATGTAACCCGTGACAATCTCGTTACGCGCTAGATCGTCGACCGAGGCCTCGTCGGTGCACTGGTGGACATAGCCGCGCGTATAAAGCTCGTGAAGGAGGTCGGACTTGGCGGTGCTCATTGTCGGGCGTATGAGTGTGGTCTGGCGATCTTCGGCGCAAGTTACGCCTGACGGAGCGTCTAACAGGTTTGGCTGTCGATTGCACGGTCCCGATCCAGAGGGCCAGCAACGCGCGATGGAGGTCCGTAGCTTTACCTACGCCGCGGATTCTTTCTTGGCCTTGCCCTTTTGCGGCTTTGCTTGCCCAAGTCGCTTGTCGAGATAGGCATCAACGACTTCCATCAGACCTTCCATCTGTTCCTCGAAGAAGTGGTTGGCGTCGGGAACTGTCGCGTGATCGACAATCGCGTCCTTCTGTGTCTTCAGCCGTTCGACAAGCCCGCGTACGGAGTCCGTTGTAACGACGCGATCCTTGGCGCCGTTGACCATAAGACCTGATGAGGGGCACGGAGCCAAAAACGAGAAGTCGTAGAGGTTTGCTGGCGGCGCAATGCAAATGAAGCCCTCGATCTCAGGCCGCCGCATCAAGAGCTGCATAGCGATCCAAGAGCCGAACGAGGCGCCTGCGATCCAGCATGACGGCGCGTCTGTATTGTATGCCTGGAGCCAATCGAGCGCCGTTGCTGCGTCTGCGAGTTCGCCGGGGCCGTTATCGAACAAGCCCTCGCTTCGGCCGACGCCCCGAAAATTGAAGCGCAGGACCGAAAAGCCACGTCTCTGGAAGGCGTAGTACATGTGGTAGACGACCTGATTGTTCATCGTCCCTCCGAACTGCGGGTGGGGATGAAGAATCAGGGCAACTGGCGAATTGGCGGCCGGCTGATGATGATAGCGGGCTTCGATCCGGCCGGCAGGGCCGCTAATATTGACTTCAGGCATGAAAGATTGGGCCTCGACTGGTCTCGTAAGCGATTAGACTAGTTCTTCGTATATGGGGCGGTTTTTTTGTCTTTTCAGGCTCTGCAGCAGGTACGCCACAGCAGCCTTGCTTGACTTGGGCCCCTCCGAATCCTATAAAAATACGAGATTAGAACTGTTCCAAACAAGGTCGTTCCGATTTAGCTGGGCGCTAGGAACGAGCCGACTGTCAGGGCGGGCTTCTTAGCACGGGCCACCGGGGCGCGTGCAAGCGATAACTGGCGAGAAAGGGCCTGCAGAGCTGACACCAGCTCCTTGGCTTGTGACCGAACATGAACCAGCGCGCCTATCTCGACTACAACGCTACAGCTCCAATACGGCCCGAAGTCCGTGAGGCAGTCCAGGCTGCGCTCGACCTCGTCGGTAACCCGTCGTCCGTCCACGCGGAAGGGCGTGCCGCACGCGCAGCCGTCGAGGAGGCGCGAGCCAGCGTTGCTGGGCTCGTCGGTGCAAGTGCTGAAGACGTGATCTTCACGAGCGGCGGGACCGAGGCGAATGCGATTGCGTTGGCAGCGCCAGCGTCCGGCGGAAATTGGAAGGCTTTTCTGTCGGGCATAGAACACCCGTCCGTCCTGTCGGGCGGTCGCTTTGACCCAGACGGGTTCGCCGTGCTGCCTGTCACCGGCGATGGTGTGGTCGACCTAGAGATATTGGCTGGGATGTTGGAGGACGATGTGCCCGATGGGTGCCGTCCGTTCGTGTCGCTGATGGCGGCGAACAACGAGACAGGCGCACTTCAGCCGATTGCCGAGGCGGCGGCCATCGTTCACGAAGCGGGTGGGGTACTCCATACAGACGCAGTACAGATGGCTGGACGGCTCCCGATCGACATTAGGGGACTCGGGGCGGATCTACTGACGCTCTCGGCGCATAAGACCGGCGGACCGAAAGGCGTTGGTGCGCTTATTTTGGCGGAAGGCGCTGACATTCGTCCCCTTATGACCGGGGGCGGGCAGGAGAGCCGCCGCCGTCCTGGAACCGAGAACGTGGCAGGCATTGTCGGTTTTGGCGTGGCCGCGAAGCTGGCGAGCTATGATCTGGCGAGCATGCAGGGCGTGGCACAACTTCGCGATGAATTAGAGGAAGGGGTAAGGCGCATTGCGCCCGATGCTGTCGTGTTCGCGCAGGCCGCGGCGCGCCTGCCGAATACGTCCTGCATCGCCGTCCCAGGCCTAAAAGCGGAGACGCTGGTGATCGGTCTCGACCTTGCCGGCGTATCCATTAGTGCTGGTAGCGCTTGCTCCTCGGGGAAGGTCGAAACATCGCATGTTCTTATGGCGATGGGTGCTCAGCCTGAGGTAGCCCGAGCTGCAATCCGCATGAGTCTTGGTTTTGAGACCAGTAGCGACGATATCCAGGGCTTCCTGGGTGCGTTTGGCGACCTCGTCAAGCGGCTTCGGAAGAGTGAGAGAGAGGCGGCCTAAGGACCATTTGCCGTTTCGGTAAATGGGATCCTGAACGAGATTGGAAAAGAGACGATGCCTGCAGTCGAAGAAACTGTCGAACGTGTAAAAGAGATTGATGTCGACAAGTACAAGTACGGCTTTTCGACCGACATTGAATCGGTCAAAGCCCCAAAGGGCCTGAACGAAGACATCGTCCGCTTCATCTCCGACAAGAAGGATGAACCCGAGTGGCTGCTTGAATGGCGGCTCGAGGCCTACAAGCGCTGGCGCACAATGCAAGAGCCCACGTGGGCCAAGGTGCACTACCCAAAGATCGACTTCGATGACCTGTACTACTATGCCGCGCCGAAAAGCACCGAAGGTCCCAAGAGTCTCGACGAGGTCGATCCGGAACTCCTCCGCACTTACGAGAAACTTGGTATTCCGCTGAAAGAGCAGGAAGTGCTTGCTGGCGTTCAGGGCGCCCCGAAGGTCGCCGTCGATGCAGTCTTCGACAGCGTTTCTGTGGTGACCACCTTCCGTGAAGAGCTCGCCAAAGCAGGCGTAATCTTCTGCTCCATTTCCGAGGCCGTAAAAACGCACCCCGAACTTGTCAGAAAGTATCTCGGTTCGGTCGTCCCGGTGACGGACAACTTTTATGCGACCCTGAACTCGGCCGTTTTCTCGGATGGGTCGTTTGTGTATGTGCCGGAAGGCGTGCGTTGTCCGATGGAGTTGTCGACCTACTTCCGGATCAATGCGGAGAACACAGGTCAGTTTGAGCGGACGCTCATCATCGCGGACAAGGGCTCGTATGTCAGTTATCTGGAAGGCTGCACGGCACCAATGCGCGACGAGAACCAGTTGCACGCCGCGGTCGTGGAGCTGGTCGCGTTGGAGGATGCCGAGATCAAGTACTCGACCGTGCAGAATTGGTATCCCGGCGACGCCGAAGGTAAGGGCGGCGTCTACAACTTTGTGACCAAGCGGGGCGACTGCCGCGGCGATCGTTCCAAAATCTCTTGGACGCAGGTCGAGACTGGTTCGGCAATCACCTGGAAGTATCCGTCTTGTATCCTGCGCGGCCATGGCAGCCGTGGTGAGTTCTACTCCATCGCGATCTCGAACGGCTATCAGCAAGTCGATAGCGGTACAAAGATGATCCATCTGGGCCGCGACACATCCAGCCGCATTATTTCCAAGGGCATTGCGGCGGGATTCTCGGATAACACGTATCGTGGTCTCGTCTCTGCGCATCGTAGGGCAACGAACGCGCGGAACTTCACATGCTGTGACTCGCTCTTAATCGGCAATAAGTGCGGCGCGCATACTGTGCCGTACATTGAGGCCAAGAATGCGTCGGCCACTTTCGAACACGAGGCAACGACCTCGAAGATCTCGGACGATCAGCTTTTCTACTGCTTGAGCCGCGGTCTCTCGGAGGAAGAAGCTGTCGCGCTCATCGTGAACGGATTTGTTCGCGACGTGTTGCAGCAATTGCCGATGGAGTTCATGGCAGAGACGCAGAAACTCATCGGCATTTCGTTGGAAGGGAGCGTTGGCTGATGGAGAGACGGAGGCTTCTTGCCTCGGCCTAAACGATACGGCTTTGGCGCCGAACTAATGAACTGACGATTGGGCGCCGCCGACAGCAGTATGAAGCGAACAAACAACACGATTTTTGAGAGACCCTCTAATGCTTAAGATCAAAAACCTGCACGCCAAAGTCGATGGGCGTGAAATACTGAATGGCCTCGACTTGACGATCCCCGCCGGCGAAGTCCACGCGATTATGGGCCCTAACGGCTCCGGAAAATCGACGCTGTCCTACGTCCTTGCGGGCAAAGAGGACTACGAAGTTACCGACGGTTCGGTGACGTGGAAGGGCGAGGACCTGCTCGACATGCAGCCGGACGAGCGCGCCGCCGCGGGCGTATTTCTTGCATTCCAATATCCCATGGAGATCCCCGGCGTGGCGACCATGACGTTCCTGCGCAGCGCCGTGAACGCGGTACGAAAAGCGCGCGGCGAAGAAGAGCTTTCGACGCCCGATTTCCTGCGCACTGTGAAAGAAAAAGCGAAGCACTTGAATATCGACATCGAGATGCTGCGCCGGCCGCTCAACGTGGGCTTTTCCGGCGGTGAGAAAAAGCGCAACGAAATCTTACAAATGTCGCTACTGGAGCCTGGGCTTTGCGTTCTCGACGAAACCGATTCAGGGCTCGACATCGATGCCCTGCGCGTCGTCTCGGCGGGCGTGAACGCACTGCGGTCGCCTGAGCGCTCCATGCTGGTCATCACGCACTATCAGCGGCTGCTCAACTATATCGTACCGGATAGGGTCCACGTGCTATCGAACGGCCGTGTTGCGCGTTCCGGCGGTCCTGAGCTGGCCTTGGAGCTTGAGGAGTCCGGTTATGCCGAATACGGCGAAGAAGCGTCGGCGGCGTGAAGGGGCATGTCGATGAACGCACCTGTCCAGCAATTCAGGACCGAAGTAGAGCAAGACCTGCTTGATCTCTTCGAACTTTCCGCAGACGCCTTGCCTGGCGACGCTGCTGTCACGGCCCTGCGGCAAAAGGCGATCAGAACCTATGCTGCCGCGGGGTTGCCGCATCGCCGCGTGGAGGCTTGGAAGTATACGGATCTGCGCGTTGCACTGAAGAATGTGCCGCCGCTCCTGGCCGAAGTCGATGTACAGGTTGGCGAGTCCGAAATTGGCGCTGCCCTGGGGCAGGCCTTCCTGGCTTTGCCGGCCTATCGCGTCGTCATTGCGGCTGGTGAGTTCCGTGGGGACCTATCTGATATTGGCGCGCTGCGAGATGCAGGTGTTGAAGTTGGGTCATTGGGCCAGATGCTCGAATCTCCGCCTGCTTGGCTAACTGCGAGCTTCGATGAAGCTGGGCGCCGTGATGATGATGTGATTATCGCGCTGAATACCGCCTTGATGACGGCCGGCGTAGCGTTGCGACTTCCAGAGGAATTGACCTTGCAGAAGCCGATACACCTGATCCACTTGGATATGCCTGGTGCATCGGGCTCGATCTTTACGCGCAATGCTGTTGTTGCAGAGCCAGGCGCCTCCGCGACATTGATTGAGAGCTTTGGAACCCTCGGGGCGACGGACCTCCAGCGGAACAGCGTGACGACGGTCTCCGCGGCTGAGCGTTCGGCGATACATCACATCAAGCTACAGCGCGAAGCTCTTGAAGCGACTCACTTGACCGTCTGGGCGGCGAACGTCGGTGCGGAAGCCCGCTACAACGCCTTTCAGGTGAACACGGGCGCCGCGCTTGCGCGCAACCAGATCTATGTCCGCTTCGATGGTGAGGGGGCCGCGACCGATATCTCCGGTGCTACATTGGCGCAAGGGTCGCAGCATTGCGATACGACCCTTGTGGTCGAGCACAACGTTCCGGCCTGTGAGAGCCGCGAGCTTTTCAAGCTGGTCCTCAACGACGAGGCACGCGGCGTATTCCAAGGAAAGATTATCGTCACACCGGATGCGCAGAAGACCGATGGTAAGCAGATGTCACAGGCTCTGCTCCTCTCGGAGACGGCAGAGTTCGACTCGAAGCCGGAGCTAGAGATCTATGCTGACGACGTTGTCTGCGGGCATGGCGCGACGTCCGGACAGATCGACGAGGATCTGTTGTTCTATTTGCGAGCCCGAGGCCTTCCGGAGGCGCAAGCCCGGGCACTGCTGATTCAGGCCTTTGTTGGCGAGACATTCGAGGCCTTAGACGATGAGGTGATAGGAGACGCGTTCGCCGAAGTTGCCGCCGACTGGCTCGGCGTAAAGCTGGACTAGGGTTACGCGATGAACGTTATGGCCCCATCCACTGCGACCGCTGAATCAGCCTCCTTTGATGTGGAGCGGGTTCGCGCTGACTTTCCGATTTTGTCGGAGACGGTGCACGGTAAGCCTCTCGTCTATCTCGACAATGGCGCATCCGCGCAAAAGCCAACGCAAGTGATTGAGGCGATTACGCGCGCTTATTCGGCCGAATACGCAAACGTGCATCGTGGACTCCATCATCTGTCGAACCTCGCAACTGAGAACTTTGAGAAGGCGCGCGGGAAGGTGCGGGCATTTCTCAATGCTGCTCACGATGAAGAGATCATCTTCACGAGGAATGCAACCGAAGCGGTAAATCTCGTTGCCTCATCGTTCGGAGCCCCGCGCATAGAAGCGGGAGACGAGATCCTCATCACGATCATGGAGCATCACTCCAATATCGTGCCGTGGCATTTCTTGCGGGAGCGTCAAGGCGCTGTGCTGAAGTGGGCGCCGGTCGCCGACGATGGGACGTTCTTGCTCGACGAGTTCGAGAAGCTGATATCCCCTCGCACGAAGATGATTGCGCTCACACAGATGTCGAATGTGCTGGGTACAATCCTACCCATTAAGGACATTGTCCGTATCGCACACGACCACGGTGTTCCCGTGCTCGTCGACGGCGCACAAGGCGCCGTACATCTTCCTGTCGATGTGCAAGATCTTGACTGCGACTTCTACACCTTCACGGGGCACAAACTCTACGGTCCAACGGGCATCGGCGTCTTGTACGGTAAGAAGGCGTTATTGGAAGCCATGCGGCCCTACCAAGGCGGCGGTGAAATGATCGGCTATGTCACCACGGACGAAGTGACGTACGCGACGCCACCGCATAGGTTCGAGGCAGGAACGCCAGCCATCGTACAGGCCATTGGGCTGGGTGCAGCGATAGACTATGTGGAGGCCATTGGGCGGGAGAAGATTGCCGCCCATGAGCACGATGTTGCGACATACGCCATGGACCAGTTGGGCGCGCTCAATTGGGTGCGCATTTTCGGTCGAGCCAAGGGCAAGGGCGGGATCATGTCGTTTGACGTCGATGGCGCACATCCACACGACATAAGCACCGTTCTCGACCGGTCCGGTGTTGCTGTTCGGGCCGGCACCCATTGTTGTGAGCCGCTCATGGCGCGCTTCGGTGTCACGTCCACGTGCCGTGCCTCGTTCGGTATGTATAATGATCGAGGCGACGTCGACCGCCTAGTTGAGGCGCTGTACAAGGCGCGGTCTATGTTTGCCTAGCGCGAATTTAGTTTATGATGGGCGGGATAGAAGGGCGTCCCCGATGGTGGAAAAGACTCAGCGAGGCGAAGATAGCGAGGTCCAGACCGAGATGTCTCCGGGCCTGCCGCAGTCTGTTCCGGGGCACATTCAATCTGCCGTGGAGGCGCCAGATGCTGGCGAACCCGGCGCGTCGCCAACGCCGGCTGCCGTTGACGAAGAGGCGCCGTCTTCGATTCCGCCAGATGAGCTGGAGCGACTTCACGGCGACCTCGTTAGCGCGCTCAAAACGGTCTTCGATCCTGAAATCCCGGTCGATATCTATGAACTCGGGCTCATTTACAAGATCGATGTCGATGACGATCGCAATATCGGAATTGAGATGACCCTGACGGCGCCAGGATGTCCCGTCGCGGGCGAAATGCCCGGTTGGGTGGAGAATGCTGTGGCGTCGGTGCCGGGCGTTGGGCAAGTCGATGTGAAGCTCGTTTTTGAGCCCCCTTGGGATATGTCCCGCATGTCGGACGAGGCGCGGCTTGCACTCAACATGTTCTAGGCTCTTGAAGCGCCAGCCAATTCGTATCATTTTCGGGTTATGAGCAATCGTCCACGACCACAAGCTATGAGCCTAACGGAAGCGGCTGCCAACCGCCTTCGCGAACTCGCGGCCAAATCGGGCCCTGAGATGGAAGCCGTTCGCATCGGAGTCAAGAACGGCGGCTGCGCCGGCATGGAATACACGATGGAGTACGCGGCCGAACGGGGTCCTCATGACGAAGTCATCGAGGACAAGGGCGTGACGATCCTAATCGACCCCACAGCCATCATGTTCTTGCTTGGGACTGAGATGGACTACCAGGTAAGCCAGCTGCGTTCGGGCTTCGTGTTCAATAATCCGAACCAGACAAGCGCCTGCGGTTGCGGCGAGTCCGTCATGCTGAAGCCAGCAGACCAGTCGGATGCAGCGCCTGCCAACGTCGATTAGCCGGTCAATCGATCTGATAGCCTAGCCTGCGCGCACCGGCCGCATCATGAAGGCGGGGACATGGTCGCCCATGCCGACGGTTTGTTTGTTCCGGCTCTGATTGGACCGACCTTTGCTCGCGGGTGTCGGAATCGAATCTGGTGGTGGCTTGCTGGGCGGTTTTCCCTTGGCCCTACCGGTAGTTTCACTATCCGCTGCTTTCCCGTTGGTGCGCGATTGTGCGGAAGTCTCGGCCGTCTCAGTGTTCTTCTGTCCATTACGCCGATTGCGAGTGCCACGGCGGCGTCCACGCCCGTTCTGGCGGGCGGCGCTTTTTGCTTCTTCGATTTCTTCGGGGTCTGGCGCATCGCCCACCCACGAGATTTCCTCCCGTAGCATGGACTCGATGGCCTTCAAAGCTTTGTGGTCTTTCGGCGAGACCAGCATAGCAGCGTATCCTTCCCGTCCAGCCCGACCCGTGCGCCCGATCCGATGCACATAATCCTCCGGATGAACCGGCACGTCGTAATTGAAGACGTGGCTCACGTCTGGAATATCGAGCCCACGTGCCGCGACATCACTGGCGGCCAGCAAGGAGATTTCCCCATTACGAAACGCATCTAGCGTCGCCATGCGCTGACGCTGATCCATATCCCCATGCAGCGCGCCAACGTTGAAACCGTGGCGCTGCAAAGACCGGTAAACGACGCCCACGTCCTTCTTGCGATTGCAGAAAATGATGGCGTTCTTGATCTCATGCTCGCGGATCAACCCACGCAAGGCTTCCCGCTTCTCGGCAGGGTGATCGGCTGTCTTCTTGAGGCGCTGTGTGATCGTCGCGGCAGCTGTTGCCGGGCGTGCGACTTCAATGCGCTCTGGCGTATGAAGGAAATTGTCGGCGAGACGTTGAATCTCGGGCGGCATGGTAGCCGAGAAGAAGAGAGTTTGGCGTGTGAAGGGAAGAACTTTGCAAATTCGTTCGATGTCGGGAATGAAGCCCATGTCCAGCATTCGGTCCGCTTCGTCAACGACGAGGATCTCGATGCTGTTGAGCAAGAGTTTGCCGCGCTCTAGGTGGTCTAGCAGGCGTCCGGGAGTGGCAATCACAACATCGGCCCCGCGGTCCAACTTCTTGTTTTGCTCCTCGTAGGATACACCGCCGATCAGTAGTGCGACCGTGAGCTTGTGGTTCTTGCCCAGAAGTTCGAAGGCTTCTGCGACCTGTGCTGCAAGTTCGCGTGTCGGCTCAAGGATCAATGTCCGGGGCATGCGCGCCCGGGCGCGTCCACGTTCCAGCCGCGTCAGCATTGGCAGCACGAAGGAGGCTGTTTTGCCGGTCCCCGTCTGTGCGATCCCGAGGACATCCCGGCCTGCGACGGCCACTGGTATTGCTTGTGCTTGAATAGGGGTCGGCGTCTCGAACCCGGCCGCTTCGACCGCAGATTCGACTTTTGGGCTTAAGCCAAGATTAGAAAAGCTCATGAGTTAGAAAAAATGCGACGCGGGCGCTAGCTCTGCGTCTTGTTCTACCGCTACAAAGATTAGCTGTTACGATTCGCTGGGTGCGATCAACACAGCACCCAAACATTACGGCCAAATGACCGTGGATAATGCCTAAATGACATAGGCGGCATTGCCGCCCGGCGCAAGAGGCAAAAGTTCGCACTAGATCCGAGCGTTAGAATGGTGCAGCGGTAAAGAGTGCTTTTAACAGGGTAGTTGAGTGGATGAGGACAAAGGACTACGCGGACGTGGCCATCAAGCCACCGATCCTTTTTCTAGGCGCGCTATTGCTTGGCTGCCTTCTGACGGTCTGGTTCCCCATCGGTCCTGGCATCGCCCAGCCAAATGGGTTGGGACTGGCTGTTGGGCTATCGTTCGTGGTGCTGGGCTTTGGCCTTGCGATCTTCCCCGCCCGGCGATTTCAAAGGGCTGGTACTAGCGTTATGCCTGGCGAAGCGTCGACCGTGCTCGTCCGAGATGGGCTGTATAGGGTCACGCGAAACCCAATCTATATCGGGCTGATCTTGTTGTATTTCGGCCTGAGCATTGTTCTGACGAGTGTTTGGATGCTGTTGTTGCTCGTTCCAGCCGTCATTGTCCTCCACCGGGGTGTGGTGAAACGCGAAGAAGACTACCTCGACTGGAAGTTCGGCGAAGACTATCGCTACTATGTAAGACAAGTTCCGCGATGGCTCTGAAGGGTTGGGTCGCGCCACCTGCACGCCGCTTTAGATATCCAGATCGTCAGCTTCGGCGAAGGCCGCCCGCTCCTGGATGAACTTGAAGCGCGCATCAGGCTTGTTTCCCATCAGCTGATCCACAGTCTTGGTCGTGCCGGGGCGGTCGTCCTCGTCAATCTCTACGCGCAGCAGCGTTCGGGTGGTGGGGTTCATGGTGGTCTCTTTCAATTGCTTGGGCAGCATCTCGCCCAAGCCCTTGAAACGGCTCACATCAATCTTGCCACGGCCATTGAAGACCTCTTTCGTGAGCGCGTCTTTGTGAGCGTCGTCACGCGCATAGGCCGTTTTCGCGCCCTGGCTCAGCCGGTAGAGCGGGGGCACGGCAAGGTAAAGGTGGCCGTTTTCGATAAGCCCCTTCATCTCTTGGTAAAAAAAAGTAATGAGAAGCGACGCGATATGGGCCCCGTCCACATCGGCATCGGTCATCACAACAACCTTTTCGTAGCGTAGGTCATCGTCGCGATACCGAGTTCGGGTGCCGCAACCAAGAGCCTGTGTCAGATCGCTGAGGAGCTGATTGTCGGCCAGCTTTGACGAGCTTGCGCTGGCGACATTGAGGATTTTTCCGCGCAACGGCAGGACTGCCTGCGTGGCCCGATCGCGGGCCTGCTTGGCGGACCCGCCAGCCGAGTCGCCTTCAACAATAAAGATCTCTGTGCCCTTCGATCCTGTCGACGAGCAGTCGGCAAGTTTGCCCGGAAGCCGGAGGCGTCGCGTGGCCGTTTGCCGGCTGACTTCTTTTTCTTTTCGGCGGCGAAGGCGTTCCTCGGAACGATCCACAACCCAGTCGAGGAGCTTTCCAGCTTGGTTGGGGTGCCCAGTGAGCCAATGGTCGAAGGCATCTCGGACGGCACTTTCGACAATCTTGGCGGCCTCTTGGGTCGCCAAGCGGTCCTTCGTTTGGCCTTGAAACTCCGGCTCGCGAATGAAGACGGACAGCATGGCGGCGGCGGTTCCAAGCACATCGTCGCCAGTGACCTGAGAAACGCGTTTGACGCCGGTCAGTTCTCCGTAGGCCCGCAAACCCTTGGTCAAGGCTGCGCGCAGGCCCGCTTCATGTGTACCGCCATCGGGCGTGGGCACGGTGTTGCAATAGGAACTCATGAAACCGTCGGCGCTCGCGACCCAAGAGATGGCCCATTCCACCGAGCCATGACCTTCCGACTTTTCAACGCGGCCGGTAAAGATGTCGTTCGTCACGGTTGTCTGGCCGTTGATGCTGTCGGCGAGAAAGTCCTTAAGGCCACCGGGAAAGTGGAGCTCAGCCTTCTCGGGTACGTCGCTGCCTGCGGAGATCAAGCTCTTGTCGCAGGACCAGCGGATCTCGACGCCCCGGAAGAGATAGGCCTTGGAGCGCGACATCCGGAAAAGGCGCGCTGGCTTGAACGCGGCGCCCTTGCCGAAGATGTTTGGGTCGGGACGGAACCGGACCTTGGTGCCTCGCCGATTTTTGATAGGCCCCAGCTTCTGCAGCGGGCCATCGGGAACGCCACGCGTATAGCTCTGCCGATAGAGCTTCTGACCGCGAGCGACTTCTACCTCTAGCGTTTCGGAGAGGGCATTGGCCACGGACACGCCAACGCCGTGAAGGCCGCCACTGGTGGCATAAACCTTTGAGTCGAATTTTCCGCCCGCATGAAGCGTGGTCATGATGACTTCGAGAGCGGACTTCTTTTTGAACTTTGGGTGCGGGTCGATTGGTATGCCGCGACCATTGTCCGCGACGGTCAGAAGACCGTCTTTGTCGAGGGACACTTCGATCCGGCTCGCATGGCCCGCAACAGCCTCGTCCATCGCGTTATCGAGCACTTCGGCGAAAAGGTGGTGCATCGCCTTCTCATCGGTCCCGCCGATATACATGCCGGGCCGCTTGCGGACGGGCTCGAGTCCCTCGAGCACCTCAATATCCGCGGCGGTGTAGCCGGCCTCCGCACTGCCGCTTCTCCCGCTTTTCGTGGGCTGTGCTTTAGCGGGTTTTGCACGCGCGGGTTTGCGTGGCGGGGCGTCGAACAGGTCGTTCGTGGCTGAGGATTTTCGTCTCGGTGCGATCGGTCTATTCCTCCAGGCAGAGCGCAACGGCCCTAAAAAGGCAAAGAATCAGTAGAGTTCTGGCCGCGATTCTAGCTGACACGGAGCCCGTCTGTTTTCAAGGGGCAGGGAGCAAGTCTGGGTCCGCGGCTCACCGGTTCCGCATCAGCCACCGATTTTGCCGCCGCCCTTCCGGGTGATAACGACAATGGACGGCCTGGGCGGAATGTCTTCTTTGAAGTCAGGCCAGCGCGTCGCGGGATTGTTGAAGCTCACCGGCTTGCTGGGATCGAAAGCGCCTTCGCCGGTAACGCTCGCATTGTCTTCGTCTTTCGCGTCAGCGTCGATCCCGTGGAAGTTCTTGACGCCGTCTGTGCCGGGATGCTGTACGGCGACAAACAGCGTCTCTCCATTCGGTGTGAAGCAGGGGCCGCAAAGCTCCGCACCAACGGGAACGCGAAAGAACAGATGCGGCGTGGGGCCGCCAACGCTGTCCGTGTCCAAAGCATAAAGGCCGTCAGCTCGCATCGTGCGGGGCCAATTGCGCCCCTGATCTGTCGCGACCCAGAGCCGCCCCTGATCGTCAACGGCAGCGTTATCTGGCGTGACGAACCAGCCGTCTTCGGAAGTCTCCGGATTCCAATTGGTTTTGAGCGAGGGTCTGTTCGGATCGCCGCATAGAACGAGGATCTTCCACTGAAAGGAGTCGGCAGCGAAGTCGAGGCCGTCAGGGGTGATTTCGATGATGTGGCCGAACTTATTGTTCGCTCTCGGATTGGCCGCAGCTGCCGGATGGTCGGGAGAACGACTCGTATTATTTGTGAGCATAACGTAGACGCGCTTCGTCTTGATGTTCGGCTGAACGTCCTCCGGCCGATCCATCTTCGTGGCGCCTACCTCATCAGCCGCAAGACGAGCATCGATGACCACGTCTGCTTGGTTTTTGAACTTACCTGCAGCACTGGCCTCGGCAAGTTCACCCTTCCCGTACTCGAGCGGTATCCACTCCCCCGTGCCGTCGTCATTGAACTTTGCCACGGACAGCGTCCCTTTGGAGAGGAGCGTCATGTTGGCCTGCTTGTCGCCAGGCTTGTAGATGCCGTCGCTGACAAAACGATAGACGTACTCAAACCTGGAGTCGTCTCCGCTAAAGACGACAGCGCGATTATTTTCGCTGAGATATGTCTCCGCGCCCTCATGGAAGAAGCGGCCTAGAGCTGTGTGCTTGACGGGCATGGGCTTCGGATCGAAAGGGTCGATTTCAATAATCCAGCCAAATCTATTTGGTTCGTTGGGTTCCTTATCCAGATTGAACCGGTCGTACTCGCGCCCCCAGACATATCCTCGGATCGGGATCTGATAAGCATCGAACTTGTCCTTTCGGACGTTGTGTTCGCCACTGAGGGCAGGCTGCCCCTCGGAGTCCGTGTGCTCCGTATAGAATGCAAACTGAATATTCTCTTCTGCGGTGAGGTAGGTACCCCATGGCGTTATTCCGCCTGCGCAGTTTGCGTATGTACCTCGGAGCCTCTTGCCCGTTTTGTCGTAGCTCGTCTTCAAACGATCGAGGCCTTCTTCGTTGCCTTTGTCGATAACAGGGCCGTCGACGCTCATTGGCGTACTTGCGGTGATGCGACGATTGTAGGGGCTGTCTTCGACGACGCGCCAGCTATCTCCGTCCTTTTCGATTTCGACGACGGTGACGCCGACGGCGGACATCTCAACGTCAACCATCCAGTCTCGGATTGAGGCGAAGTCAACACTGTCATCCTTGTGCAGCACGCCAGGGAACATCATCGTACTCAATGCATATTCGTGATTGACGCAAAGGAGACCGCGCTCATTGCCGTCTGCCGTCTGCTCGCCCTCGATGAAGTTGCCGTTTCGGTCCATCGGGAAGTAGGCGATGTAGTCGTTGTTGTAGCCGAACTGTCGGTTTTGAGCCCCAGCAGTCTGCCGATAGGGATCAAATGTTGGCGCCTCGTCGACAATCGGGTCTCCCCATCGCAGAAGGTACTGCGTTTCGTATCCTTCGGCTGCGTGGTGTGTTTGATCGACACCGGCCTTCACTTCCTTGAACGAAAAGCCCGAGGGCGTGAAAGTCGTTGGGTTGCTCTCGATCACCTCTTCGGAACTGCATCCTGCAAGAGACGTCGTCCCAAACAGCGCGGCAACGGCGCCGACACCGAGAGCACCTTTCATGATGTCCCGCCGGTTGTAACGCCGCGCGATGACGTCACCGATGGTTTCGCCGCCCGGGCGTCTCGGCGCGCTGTTGCGTTTCGGATAATCGCGGGGGCTGGACATCGTTAGCTCGCAGGGCACAACCAAATTACTTGCGTCAGCTTGCCCGCGTCAGATGTCATTTTTGCCATCAAACTCTCTCAGATTATTGCAGCTCGGACCCTTGCCGATACCCACTCGGATACGGCGACGGTTGCCAAGATTACAAGGAAGATCACTGTCACCTCGGCCCAGGCCAGGCGCGCTAGCGACGACTGAAGCTGCAGCCCAATACCTCCTGCGCCCACAAGTCCGAGGATCGTTGACTCGCGGATATTGATATCCCAACGAAATACGGAGATTCCGGCGAAAGCAGGGGCGATCTGAGGCCATACGGCATAATCCATGATCTGCCATCGCGAAGCTCCTGTAGCGCGTACCGCCTCGACTTGGGCCTCATCGATCTCCTCGATGGCCTCGTAGAGCAACTTGCCGATGAAACCAATCGATCGGAGCGCTATGGCGACGATCCCTGCCAACAAGCCCGGGCCGATAATGGCCACCAGCAGCAGCGCCCAGATAAGCGAGTTGATGGATCGCGATGTGACGATGATAAGCAGCGCAAGTGGCCTAAGGACCGCCACGCTTGGCGTCGTGTTCCGGGCCGCCAGGAACGCAATCGGCGTCGCGAGGACAATTCCCAACCCCGTACCGAGTGTTGCGATATTGATCGTGTCCCAGAGTGGAACCCAGAGAGTCTCAAGATAGGACCAGCGGGGCGGCCACGCGCGCGACAACAGATCCGCCGCTTGCCGAGGAGCATCTTCTACGAACAGCCATATGGTGTTCTTGTTCATGACCTGCCACGACAGGACGAACAAGACAGCGAGCGCTAACCAGCCAAACCAGATGGCCCATTGGGCGAGCGGTGTTCGTCTTTGCCACACAAGGCGGTCATCGAGTGTCGTCACCGGCATTACTGCACCCACTTTCTTAAGTGGCTGGACACGTACTCCGCGACGAGTACCACCGCGATGATCATGATTAGGATCGCACCAGCGGTATCGTAGTCGTAACGGGACATCGCCGTATTTAGTGTCGCCCCGATGCCACCTGCACCGACAATGCCGATGACGGCGCTTTCGCGGAAATTGATATCGAGCCGGTAGAGGGAGAGGCCGATAAGCCGTGGCATCACCTGAGGCTGAATGCCGTAATTGATCACTTGCCACCAGGATGCACCCGTGGCACGGACGGCTTCCGCTTGTGTCTCCTGGATATCCTCAATGTCTTCGGCCAGCAGCTTCGCCATGAAGCCGACCGTGGCGAAGCCCAGGGTGAGAAATCCGGCGAAGGGCCCAAATCCGAACATTGCCACAAATAGGATGGCGATGATGATTTCTTGGAACGCGCGCGATATCGCGATGATTGATCGGCACACAACATAAATGGGGAGGGGGGCGATGTTGCGTGCGGCGCCAAGGCCGATTGGGATGGAGACAAGGCATCCGACCACTGTGGATGTAAGGGTCATGGTCAAGCTCTCTTCCATGCCCCGCCAAATGTCGCGTGAACGAGCTGTGAAGTCGGGCGCGAAGAAACCTTCGAGTACACGCCAACCGTTACTCACTCCATCGAGAACGCGCGCCCAATTGACGTCCAGTGTAGAGACCGCAGCGATGAGATAGACGAAGAGGCCGGCATAGAGGCTCCAGCGGAGCCATGGGTTGCGAATGAGTGGCGGCCGGCTCCAGCCGGCGGAAGCGCTACCGGTCCTCATCTTAGACCGGCCATACGTTCTTCGCGGGCGTGCCGGTCCTCAGCATTGCCCTGAGCTGGCACCTCTTCGTCGTCGTGGATCTGCGTCCAGTCCTCCTCGCCGTAGATCTCAGTCAAGATGCTCTTGTCGAGTTTTGCTGGAGACCCGTCGAAAACGATTTCACCTGCGCGCAGACCGATGATGCGATCGGCAAACATCCTAGCGAGCGGTACATCGTGCATGCTGATGATTGCAGGCAAGCTGCGCTCTCTACAGACTTCGCAGATCAAACGCATGATCTGCCGAGCGGTTTTTGGATCGAGCGACGCCGTTGGTTCGTCTACTAAGAGCAACGTGGGGTCCTGCTCAAGAGCCCGAGCTATGCCAACCCGTTGCCGCTGGCCGCCTGAAAGATAGCTCGCCCGTTTGTCGACCTGGTCAGATAGCCCCACGCGGTCGAGTAGTGCGAATGCCTTGTCCACGTCACCTTGCGGAAAGCGACGCAGGAAGGATCGCCAGAAGGATACGTAACCGAGGCGCCCGGAGAGAACGTTCTCCATAACAGTCAGCCGCTCGACCAGCGCGTATTCCTGAAAAATCATGCCCATAAGCCGGCGTGCGCGACGAAGACCACGGCTACCAAGACGGGTGATCTCGACGCCGTTCAGCTCAACTGAGCCGTTTGTCGGCCGTACAAGGCGGTTGATGCAGCGGATCAGCGTGGACTTGCCAGAACCCGAGGGGCCGATGAGGGCGACGACCTGACCGGCTGGAACCTCGAACGAGACGTCGACCAGCGCTACATCGCCACCCTTGTACTGTTTGGAAAGTGAGGAAACGCGCAGCATGTACTAACCGGGCACCGCCCATCGGAGGCGTGGACAGCGACCCATCGTAGGAGAAAGGTTAAAGCCGCGCAAAGACATGCCTGGAGGCTGGCTACAGGGCAACGTCAATTGCAGGAATACCGGACATTGTTGGCTTCGTCGATTTGGCGGATCACCGCCCAATTGTCTTTGAACGTGATGGGGAGAAATTTGGTGTCATCAGACTTCGAGAACTCTTCCAAGAGCTTTGTGCCTTCCCAGTCGAAAGTGAAGAAAGCTTCCTTGATTTTGTCTTGGAGCTCCGGTGTCAGGTTGTGCGCGACGCCGAAGCTCGTCGTTGGGAACGTCTGCGATGTGTAGATCGTCTTTAGGCGGTCTTCCTGGACCACACCGCGGTCGATCATGCGGGCCTTTACAGAATTGGCCGTGGCCGCTGCGTCATAGTCCTTGTTGGCGACGCCAAGGATCGAGTTGTCATGGGCGCCAGAAAAGCGCGGCTCAAAATCTCTATCGCGTTCTAAGCCGAATTCGGATTTGAGAAGGGCAGAGGGGGCCTTGTATCCCGAGTTGGAGGTCTCCGCGGTAAATGCCAGTGCACGTCCCTTGAGATCCTCGGGCTTCTCGATGCCGGAGCCAGGATAGGTAATGATCTCCATCTCATAGCCGTAGCTGCCGTCGTCGCTCGCCATCATGGCGAAGGGTCGATAGCCAGCGCAGGCGACAGCGAGTGGGTTGGAGCCGGTGTTCACTCCCGCCACGTGCAGCCTCCCGGCACGCATGGCTTCGATCTGGGCAGCGTTTGATTGAACGGGGAAGAACTGCACAGGCTTTCCTGTGACGTCGGAAAGGTGGTCAAGAAACTCTTTCCAAACGTCTACGTAGACAGCCGGATCCTCGACCGGGGTGTAGGCGAAAATGAGCGTCGAGGGGTCCACCAGTTGAGAGGGGTCCGTCGGAATATCCGCAATCAAGTCGCCATCGTTGTCCTGATAGCGACTGTCTAGTTGAAATGCTGCGTTTGTCGGTGAGCACGCCGCAACCATGAGACCCAGCAGTACAACAACGCGTCTGATCATAAGACCCATCCCTTGTCTCTCCTGCCTGAAATAGAAGACGCTACTGGGACGACATAACAGATTTGCGAAGATTATGAGCATGTTGGGGTGCTTACCGCGACTCTGGAACTCAGCCCGATTAACCCGGACTTAAGCGTATTGCTTTCCCGTTTCTTTACTCGCGGGTCCCTAAAATTCGTCTCGAATTTGAGAGGACTTCGGACTCGATGTTGATGTTTTGCGCAAAGATCTCGGCGGTAGTCGTCGTCTCGCTACTGGGCGCCATCACTCCCGGCGCGGCGAACACGGGCGTGATCCTTATGGACGCAGGACAGAGCGGGTTTGGCACCAACGTGCCCGTATGGGCGCTAGCGATGTTTATGGCGGCAGCGGCTTATTCGGTCTGGCGCGAAGCCGCGATCACTGTTCCGCCAGCGCTGAAGGCATGGGTCGGCGAAAGAATGTCACTATTGGTCGCCGCCTCGGCTCTGATGGTTTTGGGGGTGTACGCGCTTGCGTGAGCGCTGCGCGAAACCGGGGGACGGTTGAGAAGTTTTGGGGGAGCCTGGTATGAACCGAAAGGCCTCGCATCCGACGAGGGAATGCGAAAGTTAAAAAGGCCAGAGGTTCGACAAGGCCGGGCGAAAGAAGGGGGCGACCGCAATTTGCGGCCGCCCCCACTTTCTTTCCGATTGCGTTTTGCCGGTTGAGGGCTAGACGCTGTAGTACATGTCGAACTCGACCGGGTGAGGCATCATCTCGAAGCGCTCGACTTCTTCCATCTTGAGCTCAAGATACGCGTCGATTGCATCGTCAGTGAACACATTACCCTTCTTGAGGAACGCGCGGTCTGAATCCAACGACTCACAAGCTTCGCGCAGCGAGCCGCTCACGGTCGGAACCTTCTCCAGTTCTTCCGGCGGAAGGTCATACAGGTTCTTGTCAATTGCCGAACCTGGGTCGAGCTTGTTCTCGATCCCGTCGAGACCTGCCATAAGCATGGCCGAGAAGGCCAGGTATGGATTGGCGGTGGGATCAGGGAAGCGGACCTCGACACGCTTCGACTTCGGACCCGTGCCGAGCGGAATACGGCATGAGGCCGAGCGGTTGCGCGACGAGTACGCCAGAAGCACTGGCGCCTCGTAGCCGGGAACTAGCCGCTTGTACGAGTTCGTGCTCGGGTTGGTGAAGGCATTCAGTGCCTTCGCGTGCTTCAGAATGCCGGCGATGTAGTACAGTGCCGTGTCCGACAGATCGGCGTATTTGTCGCCCGCAAAGGTCGGCGCGCCGTCTTTCCAGATCGACTGGTGCACATGCATGCCCGAGCCGTTGTCACCGAAGACGGGCTTCGGCATGAAGGTAGCGGACTTGCCGTAGACGTGGGCCACGTTGTGGATCACGTACTTGTAGACCTGCAAGGCATCGCCAGTCTGGATGATGGGCCCGAACTTGATGCCGAGCTCGTGCTGAGACGCACCCACCTCGTGGTGATGCTTCTCGGTGGTGAGCCCCATCTCGGCCATCACGGAGAGCATCTCCGAACGCAAATCCTGCGCTGAGTCGACCGGCGGAACGGGGAAGTAGCCGCCCTTAGTGCGCGGGCGGTGCCCGAGATTGCCCATCTCATATTCTGTGCCCGTATTATGCGGCAGCTCGGTCGAGTCGATGCGGAAACCGCAGTTATGGGGCTCGACGGTGAAACGCACATCGTCGAACACAAAGAACTCGGCTTCGGGACCGAACACGGCGGTGTCGCCGACGCCGGTCTGCTGCATATAGGCCTGAGCCTTACCAGCGATACCGCGCGGGTCGCGCTCGTAGGGCTCGTTAGTCAGCGGCTCAAGTACGTCGCAGAAAATAGCGAGCGTGCTCTGCGCGAAGAAGGGGTCGACGACTGCCGAGTCGCAGTCCGGCATCAACTTCATGTCGGACTCGTTGATTGCCTTCCACCCGGCGATCGAAGACCCGTCGAACATCACGCCTTCGGCGAGAGCTTCTTCATCCATGAGGTTCGCATCCATCGTGACGTGCTGCATCTTGCCTCTAGGGTCGGTGAAGCGCAGATCGACGAACTTGATCTCCTCGTCCTTAATCTTCTTGGCGGTGCTACTTGCGTCTGCCATGTGACCTCCTGTGTACAGAGTGTTGCGTAGCAGCCCCGAACAAGGCGAGCGCTACGTTGCTCAATTTATGTGGGTGTTATGAGTGAAATGGATCGAATGAGCTAGCCCAATTGCACTCAGATCGCATCGTCTCCAGTCTCGCCAGTGCGAATGCGAACAGCTTCCTCAACTTGGGATACAAAAATCTTTCCGTCGCCGATCCGACCGGTTTTTGCGGACCCTACTATGGCTTCAACGGCCTTGTCGGCCATACGGTCCACGAGCACGAGCTCCAGCTTTACCTTCGGTAGGAAATCCACCACGTATTCGGCGCCACGATAGAGCTCGGTGTGGCCCTTCTGGCGGCCAAAGCCCTTAGCCTCGGTGACCGTGATGCCCTGAAGGCCGATCTCCTGGAGGGCTTCTTTCACCTCATCAAGCTTGAACGGCTTGATGATCGCTTCGATCTTTTTCATTCTAGGTACTACCTCCCGGTCTAGTGTTGCAGCGCCTTGCCGTCTCGTGCGCCGCGCTGCAGATCGTGCTCAGGAACAAGCCTTAGCACACGCTGTGCCAATCTAATGGGCGGACGATTCTGTAGTAGAATCATAAACTTAGAGAATTTTCGCAAATTGTGGAGGCGGCAAAGCAAGACTGAGTGGCGTTTCAATAGGCAATACGCACAAAAACAAGGCACATGCATTGTGTCGCGAGACTTCAGGGACATCTCGCTTCGTGTTTCGAACCAGTTAGCACATGATCAAGACAATGTTGGAACTCTTAACCGCCAAAGAGATGGGACAGGCAGACAAACTCGCCATGGAGGGCGGTGTTGCTGGAGCTGTGCTCATGGAAAATGCGGGCCGAAGTGTCGCCGACGAGGTCTCGCTCCGATTTCCCGATGCCTCCACCGTCGCGATACTATGCGGACCAGGCAATAACGGAGGCGATGGCTTTGTAGCGGCGCGCCTGCTTGTCGAGCGAGGCTATTTCGTTCAGGTCGGTTTTGATGGCGATCCGCGCAAGCTGCCGCCCGATGCTGCCGCCATGGCTGAGCGGTACAGCGGACCAGTCCATCCTCTCGAGAGCGCGTTGCTGGACAACGCCGATGTCATTGTTGACGGCTTGTTCGGCGCCGGCCTGTCGCGGCCTGTCGATGGCAAAATGGGTGCGCTTGTGGACGCCGCGAACGAGAGTGGCATACCAATCATCGCGATCGATGTGCCGAGCGGCGTCGATGGCACCACGGGCTCGATCCTCGGAACGGCCATACGCGCCGTGAGCTCGGTCACCTTCTTTCGACTCAAGCCTGGGCATCTGCTCTCGCCGGGTCATCTGCACTGCGGCGAGCTTCATCTTGCCGATATCGGCATACCAGACGAGGTCCTCGCGACAGTAAAGCCAATACTGTACGCAAACGAGCCTGGCCTGTGGCTGGATCGGTACCCGTGGCCCACGCAACTAGGCCATAAATATCTGCGTGGCCATGCAGTTGTGGCGTCAGGTCCTACCGACGCGACAGGGGCCGCCCGGTTGGCAGCACGGAGTGCTTTGCGGGCAGGGGCCGGACTTGTAACCGTCGCGTCCCCGCGGAATGCACTGGCCGTCAATGCCTCGCATCTAACTGCGGTGATGTTGAAGGAGGCCGATGGGCCACAGGGGCTCACAGCGCTGCTATCAGATACGCGCAAGAATGCCTTCCTAATGGGTCCAGGCCACGGCGTGGGTGAGGAAACGCGGCAGATGGTTCTGGCAGCTTTGCAGGCGGAACCGGCGGTCGTATTAGACGCTGATGCGCTGACATCGTTTGCAGAAACACCGGATATCTTGTTCGCTGCGATTCAACGTCGAAAGCAAGCGGTTGTGATGACACCACATGCGGGAGAGTTCGCTCGGCTTTTCGGCGATGTGCCCGGAGCCTCGAAAGTCGACCGAACGCGAACCGCCGCCTCCCGCTCCGGGGCGACTGTTGTTCTGAAGGGGGCCGATACCGTGATTGCCGCACCGGACGGATATGCGGCCATCGACACCAACGGCACATCATGGCTCGCCACAGCGGGGTCAGGCGACGCCATGGCGGGTATGGTCGTTGCGATGCTGGCGCAGGGCCTTGGGGGCCTCGATGCAGCTTGCGTAGCAGTTTGGATGCATGGGCAGGCCGCGAAGCAGTTCGGTCCGGGCCTGATTGCAGAAGACCTGCCGGAGCTGATCCCCGAAGTCCTTGAAGAACTTGAGGAATATCAAGCAGCCCGTTAGGCTGTATCGTGTTGTTTTCGCGACCGTTTATTGACACAGTCGCTGGTTATGAGAGACAGCTGGTGAGGCATCACGTTTGGTCGTGCCTCTGGGGACTAGGGAATCGTTCTAGCGAAGGATCGCTCACGATCATGAGCCGCAATCGCGACTCGAAAAGCCGCCTGACCGTAACGATGCTTCTACTCTGCGCCGCTATCGCAGCGGTTGCGGTAAGCACGGCTCAGGCTGCGGACCAGGTGTTGCTTCAGGCGCGCGAAGGCACGGCAGCAATGCTCCGCGGCCAATACGATCAGGCCGTAGCACTGTACGACGAGGCACTCGGTACGCCGGACGTTTCCAAATTCGTGCTAGCCAGCATTTACAGCGATCGTGGCGTCGCCAAATGGCGCATGCAGAAGACGAAGGAAGCGATCGACGATTTCAATAAGTCCATTCAGCTGGCGCCAGACAACGCGATTGTCTTCAACAACCGTGGCAATGCGCTGATGGATCTCGGCCACCCGCAAGAAGCGATCAAGGATTTCGATCGCGCCATCGCGCTCGATCCCAGCTACGGCGCAGCGTTCAACAATCGCGGTAACGCATATGCCTCTTTGAAGGATTACGAGGCAGCCTTTCAATCCTTCCGAAAAGCGACGGCGCTGTTGTCGCGTACTGCTGCACCTTACAACGGTCGAGGCCGGGCACACATTGAAAAGGACCGGTATCACGCTGCTGTGCGCGATCTTGGCCGCTCCATCAAACTCGATCCGAAGCTCGCTGCGGCTTACCGCAATCGCGCGAGTGCCAACTATGCGTTGGGCAACTTCGCGGCCGCCGCTGATGATGCGACCCAGGCGCTTGAACTTGAACCCGAACAAGACAAATCGAAGCTCTTAATGCTGCGCGCTCGCGCCAACGCGGGGCTGAACAGATTTCGCGAGGGCGTCGCGGATTTTGACCGAGTTCTCGATATCGAGCCCGAAAAAGTCGATGCTTTAATGGAGCGAGGGGCCCTGCTCGCTAAGAACAGGCGCCACGACGCCGCCATCCGGGACTTCAATAAGGTGCTGGAGTTAGAGCCAAAGAACCCCAAGGCGTACGCGCTTCGGGGCGAGACCAAGCTGTCCGACCGAAAGCCAGACCAGGGCTATATCGACGCCAACATCGCTCTGATCATACAGCCCGACTATCCCCTGGCCTTGCGCGTGAGAGGTGATATTTTCCGCGCCCAGAAGCGGACTGAGAACGCAATCTCCGACTATCAGAGGGCCGCATCGCTGGACCCATTCGAAAGCCAGGCGCGTGCCGCCCTTGAAAAGCTTCGCGCTCCGGTGCCCGTCAATAATCGACAGCGCATCGGGGAACCAGTTGAGGGCTGGGTAATCTCCGAAAAATCACCTGGCCGCTACGTGGCAACCAACCCTGACATTCGCGGCGTTGTTGTCCCGATGGAGATGTTCGGTGATGGGCGGCCGAAGATTTTGTCCTGGAAGACGCTCAAAGGTGCGCAGTCCGGTATTGGACTCCTGCGATACGACGCCGGTGCCTCGAAGTCCGATGGGGCCTTCGAATATGTCGCCGTCGTCGATACGCGCAAGCGGTTGGTTTTATCGATCGAACCCGAGCGCTGGGGCGATAAGGCGGCGACCTGGGAATGGCAAACGGCCGCGCTATCCGTCACCGACCCCGATGGTAACGTCAGCGAAGTGGCGTTGCGTCCGCAGCGCCAACGTGCGGCACCCGTGGCTCGGCGTCCTCGTGGCGATGGCTTCCGTGGTTATGCACAGCAACAGCGTCCGCCGAAGCGCCCGCGGTCACGCCGCCGCGGCGGTGGAAGAAGCAGCGGCGGCGGGTTCGGCTGGCTGTTCCGTTGATGTGTTTGCAGACGACCCTGGCAGCACGTCGGTTTCCGGGCTAACACATTCTGGATGACTTATTTTCTTGCGAGCGTTCGGTGCGCGGAAGAGGCAGAGCTTGTGCTCTCGGCGGGCGCTGACATTGTTGACCTCAAGGAACCCTCGGCGGGAGCGCTTGGCGCTGTAGCGCCTGCCGAAATTCAGAACTGCCTTAAGACCGTTGGGGGACGTAAGCCGGTTAGCGCGACCGTGGGCGACTTGCCAATGGTACCGGACACCATCGCAGAGGCTGTGGCGGCCACAGCGAGCCTCGGTGTCGATACGGTCAAGATCGGCATTCAGCCCGGTGGCGACGTTTCGGGCTGTCTCAATGCCCTACGCGCCCTACGTCTACATGTAGACCGCGTGCTCGTCTTTTTTGCAGATGCGTTGCCAGACATGGACGCACTAGAGGCAGCGGAGGCGAGCCGGGCAACCGGCGTGATGCTGGATACGGCGAACAAGTCGCGCGGATCGCTGATCGATCACATGCCGCTCGCCGACATTGAGCGTTTTGTCGATCGGGCGCGCCGTGCTGGATTGCAGGTCGGCCTTGCCGGCTCGCTTCGTGCCCGCCATGTGCAGCCGCTGCTTCAGCTTCGCCCGGACGTGATGGGATTTCGCGGCGCGCTTTGTGAGCAGGGTTCCCGCGGCCAAGGCTTGGACGTCGCCGCCTGTACCGATATCGGTCGTCTCGTGGCGGGCGGTCTTGGCGATTGCACTGCACGTTTCGAGGAGCGTATGACCTTAGCGATGTGCTAGAGCATCGGTTCAGTTCAGATAGAGGCGCGGGAAAGACGCTAGGAGGAGACCGGAGCGCAGAATGGAACAGCGACTGGGACATGTGAGTACGGTAAGCGGGACAGGTGAGCCGTTAGACAGGATCTTCGTGCACGATTATGTGCTTGAAGTAGAAATTGGTGTTCACCATCACGAAAAGGGCGTCACCCAGCGCGTCCGTTTCTCAGTCGATATTGACATTGCCTTGGACCCTGAAACACTTGATGACGATATAGACCAGACCCTGGACTACGACTATGTCATCAATGGCATAAAGGCGATCATCTCTCGCGGCCATATCAACCTGGTGGAGACGCTCGCTGAAGACGTCGCGCAGCATTGTGTCTCCCATCCCCGCGCGCAGCGGGTCGAGGTGACCGTTGAGAAGCTCGACAAGGATCCCGGCGCCGTGGGGGTTCGACTTGTCCGGCAGAAGTAGGGGGCGCAATCATGAGCTCTGCAGTGCAGGCCTCTGCATTCGAGAGAAGCTCGTCTGATGCCCCGCCCGTTGTCGTCAAGCTCGGCGGCAGCGTGGTGCGCAGTGGCTCGCTTGTAGGTTGGCTCGATGCTTTGGTGGGTATCCAGCGTCCAATCGTTCTTGTACCAGGCGGTGGCGCGCTAGCCGATGAGGTGCGGGATTGTCAGCGCCAATTGGGCTTCGGTGACGTCACGGCCCATCGAATGGCGCTCTTGGCCATGGATCAGCTCGCTTGGGCGATTGCGGGTGTACGTGATGGTTGCGAAGTGGGCACAACCGAAGAAGACCTTCGCCAAAGCTTAAGGCGTGGACACATCGCCGTCTGGGCTCCGTCCGCATTTCTTTCGAACAGGCCGGATGTTGAACCGACTTGGCGACTGACTTCCGATAGTCTCGCGCTTTGGTTGGCGGGGAGGCTAGAGGCGGCATTTTGCTGCGTCGTAAAATCGGCCCCTATATCGCAGCGAAGCTGGAGTGCTACGGCGCTGAGTGATGAGGGCATCGTCGATCAGGGCTTTCCCGCCATGCTCAGAGAAACGGGTGTAGCCACCATGGTCTTCGGACAGGGCGACGAAAATAATCTCACGGCGTTTCTTGCAGGTCAGCAGCCTGTGCCGAGTCCGGTCACTGTGTGAGCGTGCCAGGTATGGCCGAAAAAATCCTGTTTCTCACGGGGCATTTGGCTGAGCCGAGGCTTGAAGCTGTTCTCAAGAGCATGGACGCTGAATTCGAGTGGCGCGTCGTCGATATCGGTGTGAAAGTTGCAGCGTTGATGACCGAAGACATCATCATGCGGCGTCTTCCCGATGCCCACGGTGCCGATCGGATTCTATTACCGGGTAGATGCCGCGGCGATCTCGACAAGCTGTCTTCCCATTATAGGGTCCCGGTCGAACGTGGCCCCGATGAGGTGAAGGACATCCCGGTATTTTTTGGCCGTGCGCGCCGGGCCTCGGACATGTCGAAATACGATATCAACGTTTTCGCCGAGATTATCGATGCCACCGCCATGAGTATCGAGGATATCCTGGCGCGCGCCGAGGATTACAGCCACCGGGGCGCTGATGTGATCGACCTCGGTTGCTTGCCGGATACGCCGTTCCCCCATCTCGAAGACACGGTCCAGGCGCTCAAGACCTATGGCTACAAGGTCAGTGTTGATTCCGCCAACCCAGACGAGCTCCTTCGCGGCGGTCGGGCCGGCGCGGATTATCTATTGAGCCTGGATGAGACGCGCCTCCATATCGCGGACGAAGTGTCCTCCGTACCCGTCTTGATCCCAGCGACTCACGGAGACATGGAGTCGCTGCGCCGCGCTATGGCGGTACTAGACGACAGGGGCTTGCCGTATCTGGCCGACCCCGTCCTTGATCCTATCAATTTTGGCTTTATGGCATCGCTTGAGCGATATGCCGACCTGCGGCGTGAGCGGCCTGATGTGGACATCCTGCTCGGGACAGGGAACCTCACTGAACTCACCGAAGCGGACACGACTGGCATTACCGCCATGCTGATTGGCATCGCATCCGAGTTGAACATTCGAAACGTGCTCGTGGTGCAGGTGAGCCCCCATACACGTCGCACTTATGAGGAGCACGATGCCGCGCGCCGTTTGATGTACGCGTCGCGCGCGGACGGAGAACTGCCAAAGGGCTATACGGATGAGCTGCTTGGACTCCATGCGAAGCGGCCGTTCTCATCAACGCCGCAGGAAATCGCGGACAACGCGGCCGCCGTGCGGGACAGGAATTTTCGCATTGAGGTCGCTGAAGACGGTGTCCACATCTACAACCGCGATGGTCATCACACGGCGGAGGACATTTTCGAGTTCTTTCCCAAAATCGAAGTTGATGGAGACACGGGGCACGCATTTTATCTCGGTGCAGAGCTAGCGAAGGCCGAAATCGCCTGGCGTCTCGGTAAGCGGTATGCCCAGGATGAGCCGCTCGATTGGGGCGTTGCCGCGGATGCACCACGGGAAGACAGAACGCGCCTCAAGGAGGTGGGCCATACGCTCGCAATGAAGAAGAAACGGGAGCTGCCGTAATGTCGAACGAGGTGCCGGGATGCCCATGATACGTGAATCCATCGTCACCACGCTCAGTGACGAGGGCAAGATGCACATGGCACCCCTAGGACTCATTCAGGACAGGGAGGGATGGATCATTGCGCCGTTCCGTCCCTCGACGACTCTCGACAATCTTAGAACCACACCCTTTGCCGTCGCGAGTTTTACGGACGACGTTTTGGTCTTCGCGGGTTGTCTCACCGGCAACAAGAACTGGCCAACCAGGCTAGCCTCGCATGTTCGAGGCCACGTTCTCGAAAACGCATTGGCGCATATCGAGCTCGCGGTAGAGCGCGTCGAGGAAGACGAGCTGAGGCCGCGATTTCACTGCCACGTGGTGTATGAAGGTAACCACGCGCCGTTCAAGGGGTTCAACCGGGCGCAAGCGGCGGTCATCGAAACGGCGATCCTTGCCACGCGTCTCACAATGTTGCCGCGTGAAAAAATCGAGACGGAACTAGCCTATCATCAGATTGCCGTCGAGAAGACAGCAGGCCCTCGCGAACACGAGGCTTGGCGAATCCTGGTGGAGAAGATCGAGAACTTCTACAAGCGCACACCGTCTGCCGACTAGTGCGATGGCTTGCATCTCCTGCGTCTTCGCGGCAAGGCTCGCACGTGGCTAGGCGCGTGCCTTTGCGGGCTCGGCCAGATACGAATTCACCGACGACAAGAGCAGCTGGTAGGCGCGATCAACGATCTCTTCGAGCGATTGCGTGCGCGCGAAGATCGCGTTGGCCTTAGCCTCGAGTTCCTCACGCGTTGGCATTTGCGGGATATGTACATTGGCCAAAGCGCCTTGGGTGCGATCCTGCGCGCGCGCTAGGGCTTGATGTAAGGAATCGCGGAGGGCATCTAACTCGACGCCACTCAGTGTCGACGAGATCGTGCTCGCAATGTTGGCCGAATTGAAGTGACCCGCGAGTTGCTCAGCTGCGCGATTGATGACGCCCACGCCGAGGCCGTGCTCGTTGCGCACAACCTTCTTCGGCGGCATTCGCAGATCCCAAACGAGACCCACCCAGGACATCGCCTTCAGGATGTAGTAGGTCGGATCCCACTCGTACCAGCGGAAGCCCTGCCGCACGCTGCTTTGGAAGGCGTGGTGGTTGTTGTGCCAGCCTTCGCCCATTGTGAAGATCGCCAACAGCCAGTTGTTGCGGGAGTCGTCACCCGTTACGTAGCGCTTCTTGCCGTGAACATGCGCGAGCGAGTTAATGCAGAACGTGCCGTGATAGACGGCCACGGTGCTCCAAAAGAAGCCTACGAACAGGCCAGGCCAACCGGCCACAAGGAAGCAGATCGCCGCGAGACCGTACGCAGGTACCAGCGGGTATTTGTCGAGCCAACGGAGCTCCGGATAGCGCATCAGATCAGCGACTTTATCCTTGTCGAAATCGTCGTGTTGCTTGGCGAAAATCCACCCGAGATGGCTATAGAGAAAGCCATGCTGGCGAGGCGAGTGCGTGTCGAGCTCGGTGTCCGAATGAAGGTGGTGATGCCGGTGCTTGGCGGCCCACCACAAGACGCTCTTCTGTGCGGTGCTTTGACACAGCAAGGCGAGGACGAACTGGAAAGCTCGGCTCGTGGAGTAAGCGCGGTGCGAAAAAAGCCGGTGATAGCCGGCCCCGATGGCGAAGATGCGCAACCAATAGAGGGATATGCCGAGAATGGCTGCTTCCCAGGTTACGCCCGACCAAATGGCGCCGAAACAGGCAAGATGAACCAACAAAAAGGGAATCGCTGAAGGATAGATGATGTCGTCATGAACGTTGGCGGGCTGGTTTTCGCTTGCCATGTTTACGATAATTCCTTTGCAGTTCAAGCAGCTATCCCTGTCACGGCGAGATAGCGGCTCCATAGAATCAAAATCGAGAGCCCTCCCAATGTGGGAGCATACGGGCTCTCAAGCAAGCTGTGCCACGGCTGAGGCCGGCGCGCAACGGGAGACCATTTCCCTGGCGGTGTCTGAGCAAGGGATAAGGTCGGCGAAATCGCGGTATGGGCGACCAAGTCGCTCGGCGAGAGCGACTGCCAAGAACCGGCCGCACCCAGCGCCAACGATCTGAGCTTTCGGGTTTAGTGCTTCTCGCTCGATGACCGCTCGGGCGTCCGCCTCGACTTGATCCAGAAGACGGCGTGCAAGGAAATGGGCGAGCGCTTGCCACGCTACGAAGTACGCATCGTCGGCATCGCGTCCAAGCATGCGCGCCAAACGCGCCGCACTGTCCTCAAGGTCTTTGCTCCGATTGTCAGCAGTTGCGAACGGGTCCGCATCGTCTGGGAGTTCGCCGGTAAGGCGGTAGACATCGGCCATCGTGGCGAACCGCTCGGCAGCAAGCCCCTGCATACGACCTCTAAATGGGGCTTCGCCAGCAACGGCCATCACGGGTGTACGGACTACGCCGCGATAGATGAGTTCGCCTTCGGTAAGGCGATCCCCGTCGTTGCGTCCGACGGCGCAAGCGCGACCGTCTTTGAACGGAATGATATCTGTCGTCGTCGTGCCCACATCGACTAAGAGGCCACTGTCTTCAACGGTCGCTGCGAGCGCTGCGCTAGCATGCCAGTTGGCTGAGGCCACATTCTGCCAATCCGCAACAGCGCCATGTGCATCCACGAACCCATCAAGACTATAAAATCTTGCCGACTCGCCGACCGCTTGGCGCATCAACGCAACCAAGTAAGCCACGCCCTCGTAGCGGTTGGCGAAAACGTCGGAAAGTTCCCCGGTCATGGTGATCGCATGGGTCGCATTGCGACCACCCACGAAAACTTGCGCTTCTTCGACGGCTCGATCGAACTTGCGGGGTTCAGTGAGAGCAGGGCAGGGGATTTGTGCGACCGACAAGATCCGGCCGTCCTGCGCTTGGGCCAGCTTAAGGTTAACACCGCCCAGATCCCACCCAAACGACAGTGGCATTGAAACCTCATTTGAACGAACATCGTTTCACAAGACATAGAACCACAAGACAACGTTTCCCATGCCGACAATACGCGTCATGATGGCCCTGAGATTCGAAAGGCATTTTCGCCATGGCGCCGACATCTGAAGTTTCCGAGAATCAGCCTCTCGCGTCCTTCGCCGTCGTTCCGGTGCTCGACCTGAAGGACGGCGATGTGGTGCACGCGCGTGCGGGTAAACAGGCAAGGGCCGGGAAGCGGGCTGAGTACCGCCCAATTGCAACCCCATTCGGTCCGCCTCACGATGCGCCGGCGATTGCTAGAGCGCTACTCGGTATCACTTTCTCTCCCGTTCTGTATATCGCCGATCTCGACTCCATTCTCGGACAAGGCAACAACTTCGATCTATGCCAGGCGCTCTCGGATGCACTTCCCCAGACTGAGCTCTGGATCGATGCGGGATTCTCTAGCCTCGACGATTGCGCTTTCTGGCTTCCGCTAGGGGCGACGCTTGTGATTGGCAGCGAGACGATCTCCAGCCTCGATGACTGGAAGGCGATGAGCGAGTGCTTTGGCCGCAGCCTCGTCCTTTCTCTGGACTTCGACGAGCAAGGCTTGCGTGGGCCGAAGGAACTGATGAGCCAGCGCGACCTTTGGCCCGACCGCGTCATTCTGATGAGTCTGGGGCGGGTTGGGACAGAGGTCGGACCTGACCTGGACCTCCTGAAGACGGTTGTCGCCAGCGTTGGCGATCGGCAGGTGTATGTTGGGGGTGGCGTTGCAACAAAGGTGGATGTGGCAACGGTTAGGGACGCGGGAGCCCATGGGGTGCTCGCCGCAACAGCTCTGCATTCGGGCGCGATTGGACAAAAAGAGATCGCCGCTCTTTGGGAAGAGCGGCGACCTCAAACTTAGCGAGCGGTCAACCCCGCGAATTAGAAACCAAGTTTCTTGAGCCACCGACGAATCGGGCCCGGCTCATCTTCGCCACCGGAGCTCGCCCGATCCGCAGCTTCTCCTGTTCAGCCAGCGGCGAACGGATGGGCGGCAGAGTCCTTCTGAGCGGTGACTTGAGCAGCCGTAGGTTCGCCAGCAACAGCGCGGGCGATAGCTTCCTTGGTTGCCTGATAGTTGAAGTCCTGGATCTTCTTGTCGTCCGCGGCTTCCCAGTGGATGAACACGCCGACGCAGACATAAAGATCGTCAGCTTCGTCAGCAGGGATAGTACCGTCGGCGACGGAGTCAGCAACGGCTTTGGCAACCGCGTACTGAGCAGGGCCGAACATCTGAACGGCCTGACGGGCGTCCTTGATGGTGACCTTGTTGTAGAGAATTGTGGCCGGCTTGCAGAGCAGGTTCGGAGCAACGACGGCAAGCAGGGTCGTGAAGCCGTCCTTGTTGTTCGTCAGCGCGTTACAGAAGGCCGACTCGGCAGCGCTGCCGCGCGGGCCGAGAATGAGATCGATATGAGCAACTTCGTTGCCATCGCCGACGAGCGACTCGCCGATGCATACACCAGTGATTTTGGCCATGAGGCCCCCTCCCTAGTACGTGAAACGTGGTCAAAACTAAAGACTTAAGCTCCGCCGGAGACCCGGCGACGCCGACAGAAGAGCACAACATGCGCTCCAGCGCTCGCAGCCCAACCTGGGCTCCGCGAACGTGAACATAAGGCGGGACTGCAAGGATGCAAGCCGATTGTTGGCACTTCTGATCGATTTAGGGCGATTTCTGGACGGGAAGTTACCCGTTGACCAGCGCGTAGGCGAATAATGTTGCGACCGTAAGGTCTGCCGACGTGCCGGGATTGAGTTTGCGCTCCTTGAGCGAAGCATCGAATGCAACCAGCGGTCCGGCCATCTCACCTGGCGTTTGGCATTGAGCGAGGCTCGCTTCGATCGGCCGGGCTTCGTCAAGGACTTCTCCCGCCGTGGGCGTCCCAAATTTCCGCTCAATCAGCGTATCAGGAATGTGAGCAAGAAAGCCCAGATATACGTATGTTGTGACCCAGGGCACGTCCCCCCAACGGGCCATGCCGCCATCATGCCACTTCAAGCCTAGATCGAAGATGTCGACGAAGTTGTTCGCGTAATTCCAGGCAATGCGGTCGCGGGTCTGTGCAGCGCGCATGGCTTCGAGCAACGTGACCCTCGGTTCTGTGGCAACATCGTGCTCATGGGCGGATCCGAGGCCGCCAGGCTCCGCTCCTCGAATCGCACGGTAGGCAGCTCTGGCGTCTTCGACGGTCAACGAAGCGAGAACTTCTTGGAGGGCATGCTTGAAGTCGACATCCGAGGACGTGAACGCTGCCTGAGCGAGGGGGGCTGCCAGCAGGATGATGCCGAGATTGGTATTGACGTTCACCGCGCGGCGCGTGGCTTCGGCCGCCGCTTCGATGCGTTCTCCAACGCTTAGTCCGGCAGCGCCAATGGCCGGGGCCGCAGCGACCGCGCTCTTTTCGAAGTCGGCGACTTCCATTCCGTGGCCGTCTGCCTGACGATGAACGTTGCCCGGTTTCAGGGCGTCAAGCTCCGAAAGGCACGCGTCCTGGAACGCTTTGGCAATGTCAGGGCCAGACAGAGCGGCGCTCACGATTCCCCCTCTGCATCTCGACCCCTCTTGGGCAAAGCGTCCGCTAAGAACGCATCGACCACAGTGTCGGAGAGCCTGAGACTCGTAACTTTCTGAAGTCCATTCCAGGCAGGCATAGAATTCACTTCGAGAACGAGGAAGCGACCACCTCGGTCTTGGATGATATCGACGCCAGCATAGTCTGCGCCAACGCTGGATGCTGCGCGCACCGCAAGATCCATGAGGCTCTGGCTAGCAATCGCTGCCTTCGCGCGCGCGCCGAGCTTGATGTTCGTAATCCAATCTTCGCCATGCCGGATCATAGAGGCGACGACGCGTCCGCCGGAGACAAAGAGACGCCAGTCCTGATGGTGTTTCTGAGCGGGCGGAACGAACTCTTGGAGGTAGTAGACGCCATCTACGTCCTCTGGCGGCGATAGGTCTTGGACGCTAGCGACTAAGCGTATGCCTTTCCCCTGAGCCCCAAAAAGGGGCTTCTCCACTACACTACGGCCCTCCTGAACGAGACGGGACACGATTCCCTCCGCCGTGCTGCGATCGACGCCCGCAAAAGTGCGCGGGGTCGGCAGACCCGCCTTCTGCAGAAAAAATGTTGTTGTGGACTTGTCCACGCAGCGCTCGATGGCGCGAGCGTCGTTCCACACGGTGACGCCGAGCTCCCGCAAGGCATGCAGGAGGCCCAAATAGAGCGTGACTTGCTCGAAGCTGCCGCCAGGAACGAACCGAACGAAAGCGCCTTTGGGGCAGTGGTCTCCTAGTCCAGGTATTGCAAGGCCGGTCGCCGTTTCTGTCGAGAAACCGCATTGTGCGAGCGGCACGACCAACGGTCGGATGCCTCGCCGCTCGAATGCTCGCCTCAGGCTTTTGCCATGCCAGTCCCGCCCATCGCCGAACAGGACGATCGATGGCATCTTTGCGGAGACTTCAGTCATGTTCCTCAAGAGAACGAGCGATCGAGAACGGTCTCGTCGATAGCGCCGCCTTCGAAGCTTTTGCCTGTCGACAGGCACGTTACTGTCACCTTAGCAGGGCTGAATAGCATCGGGTCGATTTGGTAGAAGTCCCCCTTTACGGCCGCGAAGATCTCAGCAAACGGCTTACCGTAGTCCTTGGAGTTTGCGCTCGGGAGTTCCTCGGCGAGTTTCTTTGCTGCCGCTTCGTCACCCTCGACGTAAAGATGCGCCCGTCCGCCGTAAATGATGGCGTCGTTTGTGCGCCCCATAGCCTCCACGAAACCTGGAATTGGTGGGGGAATAGGTACAGTCGCCAAGCCGTCCACGATGTGCTCGAGGGGAAAGTGCAGCTCGTGAGCTTTGTGCAGAGCCACTTCAAGGCTGCGGCCTGCAACCTGTACTGTCCCGGCCAGGCTTGATGTCGGCGCGAAAAGAAAGACCAGCTTTTCCGTTGGTAGACCGCAGGCTTTGGCAACCTCTTCGACGACGGCCGCTGGCGGCGCCTTGTCCGCCTCGATTACGAGCGTCGCGGTTTCGGCCCTATCGCGGTATTTGAGTTCGTCGAACAGAGTCTCCGACGAGCCCATCGATCGCGCCGGACCAGAACCCAGAACGTAGAAATCGTTTCCGTCCCCATCTTTGCCCGAAAGGCTCCAGCCCGCATATTGCGATCCGAGACAGGCGAGCACGGGCTGGCTTGTATGCACGGTTACTAGGAACGGCCAACGATCGGTCGTGCTCGCAGTTTCGAAGGACACGACGCCGAGTCCTGCTAGACAAATCTCGGCGAGGCGCCGCCCCGCCTCGAGACCGCCAACCGAATCCACACCGCAGTCAATATGCGTTTCCCCCAACGAGCCCTTGGAAACGCCGACCCGCAAGGCGTCGGCGTTATCGATCAGGTCCTGCACGAGCGGTGCAACATGCGTATTCAAACTTGGTGTGGTCATCTTCTCCCTCTTATCTGCTCGGCCTTTTTCTTGGATGAGCCGTTCTTAGGCGCGTTAGTCGTGGGCGAGGACTCGATCCCTATTTGAGAGAGCTCCGTTCGCGCTCAGCATTGCCAGAATATCGCTGGTGCGTGCTTGAACGAGACGCCGAGCCGCGTCCGCCGATCCTGCCCCGGCGAGTACAGTGCATATCGGGTACTCTTTGTCGATGCGTTCTCCTGGTATTGGCAGATCCACGGCCCAAGCCGGCCAGTTCATCAGCTCCGGTATTGCGAGGCGTCGCGGTGCAAAAACGGTCGCCGATGCAGTTGCGCCATCGACCGCCGGCGCTTCGGTTGGGAGTCGTGAGTCAAGGAGTGCATCCAAGTGCACGCGTATCAGCGCAGGCTCTGCATTTGCAAAAATGTCGAGGGTGCGTCCGGGTCGAGGGTTGATTTCGAGTAGGACAGCCTCGTCACCATCCAGCAAGAAGTCGGCGCTGTTTAAACCCTTTAGCCGAAAGTGCTGAGCCGCGCGGGAAACGAGCTCACTCATGTTCTGTGCAATGTCGCGCCGCGCGCGCGCGGGCTGACAAGCGCCGCCGAAGCGATAAGGCTTCCCGTCTGTCGGAGATGTCCATTGCTCGCTAATGCCGAGAACAATCGACCTCGTTCCATTGGCAGCAAATAGGAGGGAGATCTGCCGCCCGGGAACAACCTTCTGAAAGTAGACGTTGCGTGCCGTTGGTCTCTCGTCAGCTGGGACAACGTGACTCCCACCAGCGCCGCCAAGCCGCTTTGCAAGCCAGCCGCTTAGGTCGCGCGGCGGCTCAAGCCGAGTTTCGGCATGCGGAATTGAGAGGCGCGCCAAGGACGTGAAGAAGCGCGCCGGATCGCTTACAGCGGACACGCATGGAGCGTCGTTCCCCAGAAGCGGCCACCTTTCTGCGATTTGATCCAGAAGCTCTGGCCGGTCTTCGAAACCAGACCCATTGATCAGTCCGATAATCGGGGAGGGCGCGTCCTGACTGAGAGCGCCCAGTACAGGCTCGAGCGATGCCCAGTCGAAGCCATTCGAGAGGTCACCGGGAACTTTGTAGGCGCGATAAGACAGCGCCTGCGTGTCCAAGTCTGCGAAGAAGTCCGCTACGAGCGGCACGAAGCCCGCTTCCGCTGCGGCGCGCGCCAGAGCACGGCCCGAAACCGACGCAATCAACAGAGAGCCCTGAGACTGGCTGGTCAATTTACGAGGTAAGGTCTTGTGCCAGCCGGTAAGCGGCTCGGAAGTCAAGATAGACGGGCTCACTGGCATTGATCATTTCTTTGAACATGCCGATTTCGGTCTTGTACTTGATGTCCCCAATGGCCAGCGCGCCGATTCCGACGGCACCGTTGGCTCCTTCCACGGGGACGCCGTTGTCCTGGGTCCCAACGCCCTCAATACCGAGCGGTGGAACGGCATTCACATCGGCCACGACTTTGAGATTCTTAGCCGGCTTGTATTGAGCGAGGCTCAAGATCTGACGCCCGGCGGGACCGGCGGAAAAGATCACGTCGGCGCTTTGTGCCAGCTCTTCCTTTTGCGCCTCAGTTGTGCCGTCCGCGTAGCTGAGGTCGACGCCAAATCGGTCATTGGCTTCCATCGTCAGGCGACGCACGCGCTCGGGACCGTCATAGCCGACAAGGAACGCCTTGGCGCCATCCATCGAGACGATCACGGCGGACGCGAAAGCGACCACGCCCGTGCCGCCGTAGACGATTACGCGCTTATCCTTGAAATCGGTGCTGAAGCTCTTTTCGAGGGCAGTCTTGGCACATGCCACCATGGCTGCGGCCGTTGTGAAGGAACCGGCCGGGTCCGCAAAGACGGAGACTTCGAATGGCGGGACCATCGCTTTTTTGGCCTTGTCCATCATATCGAGAGACTCGATGGCGCGTTTGCCGCCAATGAAAATGGCCTGCCGTTTGATGCCTTCTGGGCTGCGCGAGAAAATTGAGTCTTGAACGAGGCCGTAAACGTCCTCGATCGTTGCATTCGTATAGGGGATGGCGTGATCGTACCCGGCATCTATCCCCATATTGATATCAAACGGGCTCATATATTTGAGCGGCGTGATCATGTGCAGAATACGTGGCGGGGCCATCGCTGCCATCTCCCCAGACTTGCGCGGTCGGCGCGCTTCGTCGCGCGATAAGCCGCTTGTGTTGCCTTTATGACTTCCGCTTTAGCACATCGGGGGCGACTGCAAAGGTCCTCAAGCGTCCGCTGCGCCCAGATTCTTGGAAGCCAGCCTATGCGGCGCCGAAATCTCCGCACCTGTGTTGCGGCCTTTGGTGATGACAAGCTCTAGCGCGGAGCCATTGTCGATCCTGCGCATGGCCTCGGACGCAATAGCGAGAAGGCGCTGCGCTCCAGCCTCCGTATCGGCAAAAGCAAAGCCTGTTGGTCCCCAAGAACTCTGGCCCAGCCCCGTCACGCCTTTTGCGCGCAACGTCTCCAAGACTGCACCGACTTTAGGGCTAGTGAACGTGCCGCCTTGGCTTGGCGCGAAGTACTCACCCATGCGTGTCTGAAGATACCCAACTTCTTTGCAGAAGGCATCGAAGTCCTGTGCCTCAAGCGCAGGTAGAGCGCGCTCCAGGATGCGTCGTTCAAGCGCGTTCCTTTCCTCCTCTGAATAGCCGGGTGAGGTTTCGAAGGCTTCCAGCTCGTCAGCACCGTCGAGGCCATTGGACGTAGGATCGAAGATAAGTAGAGTTCGCCAAGGAGCGGGGAAGGGGACTCGGGCGACCAACTGCGGAAGGCCACCACCATGCGGCCCGCTGTCAAGCACCGCGCCTCCGGATTCGAAGGTCGCAATGCCGATCCCAGACCGCGCACCCCGGCCAAGCTCACGTGCGATCTGAGACGGGGATAGCTCCAGCCCTTCCAGCATTCCAAATGCGGCGCCAACGGCGAGGGCCAGCTGCGTTCCTGATCCGAGACCTGCATGCGCCGGGATTGCTTCGGCAACATCCAGGCGATAGCTGCGATCAATGGTATGGGCGTTGGCGATTGTTCGCAGATAGCGTGCCGCTCTTTCCGCTTCCGGGCCGGTCGCCACGTCGTCGGCCGAGCGCTTCAGGGTAAGACTCGTCCCTGGACCATCCAACGAGAGCCCGAAACTGCCAAACGGCCGCGAAGTCCGGCCACTGGGGTCGAAGAAGCCGAAGTGCAGACGCGCTGTTGTGGCGACGGTCACACTCAAATCGCTATTCTCGTCTTCGGACTGGGACAACTCAGCTAACGTTGTTTCCATCAGGACCTGGGCCCCCTGACATTAGAACATGCCATTGGGGTTGGCCGAAATCTCTGGCGCAACTTGAAGGACGTCCCAGTGTTCGACAACCTTTCCGGCTTCATCCAGCCGAAAAATGTCGATTCCAATCCAGTCTTTCTCGCCCGGCCACTCCTGCAAGCAGTGCAAGACCACGAAGTCGCCCTCCGCCAGGACCCTTTTGAAGGTCACGCGCTTGCCGGGGTAGCGTCGATGCATTTCCTCGAAATAGGCGATGAAACCATCCTTTCCGTTGCTCACGTGAGGATTGTGCTGGATGTAGGTTTCACCCACATAGCGGGCGACTGCCTCGGCGGGGCGCGACTGGTTGAACGCCATGTCGTAGAAGGCCATTACCGTCTCTTTGTTGTGCTCGATGTCGGGCATTGGCTTTATCGTCCAGCAGCGTCCATTGATCGACCCTTGGCCGGCCGATATGCTCACGGCAGCTAGGCCCACAATAGCGGCGCACAGTTCCAGATGTTGCGGCGCACTGTTTCATAAAGACGAGAGCGATGGCAACGAAAGAGCGCACGTATAGCGATGCAGAAGTTGAGGAGCGTCTGAAGAAGGAGCTCCCGCACTGGTATCTCGAGGACGGTTGGATTCGTCGCAAGTACAAGACCAACAGCTGGAAAGGGACGCTGATGGTGATCAACACCGTTGGCCACCTGTCGGAAGTGGCTTGGCACCATCCGGACATCACGGCCTCTTACGCCTGGGTAGAGGTGCGGCTCCAGAACCATGCGGCGAAGGGAATCACAGATAAGGACTTCGAACTGGCCAAGAAAATTGAGGATGTCGTCCACTGGCAACCTGCCCAAGAGGAGGGTGCCCTTGAGGGGACGCCCGAGGATGACATGCGCTTTTCCTACATCAAGTATGACAAGTCATAGCGCTCAGCCCTCGACCGCGAGGGTCCATATTTGTCTTTGAACTTGATTGGCCGCGCTTGCACCGTAGGAGTCACCTGTTTATCTGTGTAGCCAGACAAACAAGAAGACTTGGGGGAGGTAAACGAGTTGGATAGCGCGCTCGACCGTGCGGCGGATTTGCTCGCTCAGGCCCGTCTTCCTGTTTTCGGCGGTCTCTTTACAGATGTGAATGGCGCCGCAGCGGCGCTGGCCCTCGCACAAAAGCTCGGCGGCGTGATCGACCATGCCGCCAGCAGCGGTACATCCAAAGCGGCGCGCGTTATGCGCGAGACCGGCTCCACGCCCGCGAGTTTAGGCGAGGTGCGTAATCGTGCTGACACCGTCGTCCTTATTGGCGACGGTCCGCGCGAGCGCGACTCCAAACTGTTGGAGAAGCTCTTTCCCGCCAAGAGCCTGCCGCGTCCAGGCGACAATAAGCGCGAGCTGATTGTCATACGAGCCAAGAAGGGGAAGACTCCGAAAGGCGTTCGCACGATGGAGCTCGATGGCAAGCATGCGCTGCCGGATCTTGTTGCGTTGTTGGGTGCCGCGGCGCGCGAGCTGCCATTCGAAGTTCGCGACGCAGCGCTTGCAAAAAAGGTCCTATCAGCTGGGAAGCGACTACGGGAATCCGCCTTCGTTGTTTTCGTCTACGACCCCGCTGAGCTCGAAGAGCCCGTGCTCCATACCGTACTCGAAACCGTTCGACATCTCGTGAAGTCGACCCGTGCAGCAACGCTCTCGATGTCGGCGCCTGGCAACGGGGACGGCGTAAACCTCTGCTCCATCTGGACCTGCGGTTTGCCGATGCGGACAAGCTTCGCTGGGGGGGCTCCTGAAAACAATATGTGGGCCTTCGAGGCGGAGCGGCTCCTTAAGAGCGGCGAAGCCGACGCGCTTGTCTGGATTGACGCCCTGGACGGCGCCGAGGCGTCACCGCCGACGCGGGCCTTTCGAGGAATTCCGGCGGTAGTGCTGTCGTCGAAGCCTGTAAAGGCGGGGCGCGACGATGTCGTCATTGAGGTAGGGGCCGCAGCTGCCGATCATGATGCGGAAATCTACCTGCCGCCGATTGCGGGCATTGGAGTGGTGAAGGCCTCGTCCGGTGCGTCCAAGAAACCGACGGTCGCGGATGTACTGAAAGAGCTCGGCGCGCTGATCGACAAAAAAGGAGCCGCTTGATGCTCGTCCAGCTCAAAGGCGGTCGCGTGATCGATCCAGCGAACAATCGCGATGCCGTCGGCGATGTCTATGTCGAGAATGGCCGCATCGTTGAGAAGCCGGCTGGTCGGAAGCCCGACGAGGTTCATGACGTGTCCGGCAAAATTGTCATGGCCGGTGCGATCGATGTGCACTCGCACATCGCAGGCACCAATGTGACACTTGGCCGTCAGTTGATGCCCGAGCTGCCGCTCATCGCCGCGGCGGAGGGTCAGCCAGTACTCCCGTCGACTGCCGCCTGGGGCGCTTACGCCACGGGCCTTCGCTATGCGGAGATGGGCTACACTACGGTGATTGAGCCGGCGATGATTCCGACGCATGCCATCCAGGCTCATAAGGAAATGGCATCGATCCCGGTTATCGACGTCGCAGGCTTGGTAGTCCTCGGCAATGACGACTACACGCTCAACTTGCTGCGCAAGGGCAAAGCGAAGAGCGACGAGCTGAAGGACTATGTTGCTTGGACGTTGGCGCACTCGAAGGCGCTTGGTCTCAAGGTGATCAACGCGGGCGGCTCGGAAGCCTTCAAGTTCAACGCACGCACCTTCGATCTCGATGAAGAGGTGCCGGAGTACGGCGTGACCTCTCGCGGCATTGTCGAAGCGATGCAGAAAGTGGTCGCCGATCTGGGCGTGCCTCATCCGCCCCATGTTCACACCAACAATTTGGGCATCGCGGGCAATGTCGAGACCGCTGTTGCGACGCTGGAAGCGACACAAGGACACCCCATCCATCTCGCCCATATCCAGTTCTACGGGTACGGCAACGAGGGCGATAAGGGATTCTCGTCGGGCGCGCCGGCGCTTATGGAAGCGATCAACAAGCACAAGAACGCGACCGTCGATGTTGGACAAGTTCTCTTCGGACAGACCGTCACCATTTCCGGCGACATACTGCGGCAATTCGATGGACGGCGCGCTGCCAATCCTAAGAAGTGGGTGATCAATCAGGCCGAGGGGAACGGCACGGGCGTCGTGCCGTATAACTACAAGCGCAAGAGTTTCGTAAATGCGCTGCAATGGGCGATCGGGCTTGAGATCTTCTTGCTCGCGGACGACCTCTGGCGGGTTCTATTCTCAACCGACCATCCCAATGGCGCACTATTCACGCGTTATCCGGAGATCTTTCACCTATTGATGGATCGCGACGAACGCGCACGTTGGTTCGACTCGCTTCCTGAAGCCTCACGGCAGGTCTCTGGGCTTGCAGGCATCTCTCGAGAGCTGACGCTTTCGGAGTTGGCGATCATCACGCGCGCGGCGCCGGCGAAGGTGCTCGGCATGACAGACCGGGGTCATTTGGCCCCGGGCGCCGTCGCGGACGTTGCTGTGTATACGGATCAGAAGAACAAGACGAAGATGTTTGCCGCCGCCGATTTGGTTTTCAAGTCGGGCAACGTGGTCGTACGCAAGGGTACTGTCGTCGATGTTACTTGGGGTCATTGTTTCCATGTAGACCCTGGTTTCGACTCTCAGATCAATAAACGCGTATGTTCCTTCTACGATACCTATTATGGCGCCGATCCGTCATGGTTCGGCGTGACTGAAACCGTCTCCGATCGTCCCGATCGGTTCGCGACCATCCGTTGTGCGAGCTGACATGCCAGAGAAGAAAGTCAAAGGCGTCACTATTGTCGAGACGTTTGCGGAAGCGTTTCCCATGGTCGGCACGCGCGTCATCATCACCGCGCCGACGGCCGAGTGGGCAATGATCTCAGCGCGCACGATGACAGGCTTCGCGACTTCGGTGATCGCTTGCGGTGCTGAAGGCGGCGTCGAACGGACACTAACAAAGTTTGAGACACCAGACGGGCGTCCAGGCGTGGCCGTGCTGTTGTTCACCATGGACGTGAACATGCTGCAAACGCAGCTACGCAACCGGGTTGGTCAGTGCGTGCTCACAAGTCCTGGCTCGGCCTGCTACGCAGGATTGGAAGGCGAGAAAAAGCTCAAACTCGGCGCGTCGTTGCGCTTCTTCGGCGATGGCTGGCAGATGTCCAAGGTCATTGGCGGACGTCGCTATTGGCGCATACCAGTCATGGGCGGCGAATTTGTCTGCGAAGACAAGACAGGTTTGACGACCAAAGCTGTTGGTGGAGGCAATCTTCTTGTCGTGGGCAAGTCCCACAAGGCCGTACTGGCGGCCTGTACCCGCGCGGTCAAGGCCATGGCCGATCTCCCCGATGTCATCACGCCGTTCCCGGGCGGTATCGTTCGCTCAGGCTCAAAAGTTGGCTCGAAATACGCGGGTCAGATCGCATCGACCAATCACGCCTATGCACCCGGGCTGAAATGGCACGCGGATTCCGAACTGCCGTCTACCACAGAAGCCGTGCTAGAAATTGTAATCGATGGGCTGACCGCCGACGCGATCCACGAGGCAATGCATGCGGGGATACATGCGATTGCCAAGGGCGGGTCCCGCGACGGCATTACCCATATCACGGCCGGCAATTACGGCGGCAACCTCGGCCCCCATCACTTCCACCTTAAGGAGATTGCCGGGTGAGCGCGCTTAGTTTCGAGCTCAAGGGACGGCCCACGCAGCGGCTTGACCTGTCGCCATTGGTGCCCAGTCGTCTCGACGGACTGAACCGCAAAAAAATCGAAGCGTTGTCGGTTTCGACTACGCGTGAAACGATAACCGTTGGCGATGTGTTCAAAGTGAAGGGTAAGGACGCGCATTGCTTGCACTTCGCCGGTACGGACGATCGTTGCGACAAGATTGGCGCCAGGTTGAATGGCGGAGAGATTGTCGTCGATGGCGACGCGGGTATGTTGCTCGGTGCGCAGATGAAGCGTGGCAAAATCACCGTTCATGGCAGTGCAGGGGTGTCCGTTGGGGCGAGCATGTCAGGCGGGGAAATCAGTGTACGGCGCGACGTGGGCGATCAAGTGGGCGGCGTCGCCTTTGGCGAAACATTTGGCATGAAGGGCGGCTTCATCTCTATTGGGGGGGATGCCGGGATGCTCGTTGGAGAGCGTCTACGTCGGGGGCTTATTGTCGTTGACGGCAAGGCCGGCGACTACGCGGGAGGCCGCATGGTGGCCGGAACGATTGTGCTCCGAGGGGGCGCCGGCCGTCATGCGGGCTATGGCAACCGTCGCGGCAGCCTGATTCTCGCCGACAAGCCGCGCCATCTTATGCCGACCTACGTAGACAGCGGGGTCATGGAGTTCGACTTCCTGAGGCTGCTTGAGACGTGGCTTCGCGAGCAAGGCATGCGGATCCGTCTTGGCGGACGCGCCCGCAGACTTATGGGCGACATGGCGGTATTGGGCAAAGGTGAAATGCTTATCCTAGAATGAGGCAGCCCTGAATTTGGGCGGCACTTGACGCCGAATGAACGCTTCCCCTTTATGCTTAAGCGTTTAAGCTGGCCACGCACGTATCGTATGACGACGTCAACCTTCGTACTTCTTGATGACAGCCTCACGTCCGGTGAGCGCAGCCTGCTTTTTCAACAGGCCGAAGAGATCGTTTGCGTTGATCGGCCCGAGGATGTGGATGAGGGGCTGCGACGCATTTCCGACGGACTTGAGCGCGGTCTGCATGCGGCGGGCTATTTCGCTTACGAGCTGGGCTATTGCCTTGAGCCGAAACTCCGCGACTTGTTTCCGCCGTCCCTGAATGTGCCCCTGTTTTGGGTTGGCCTCTATAGAGAGGCGCAGCGGATGGGCAACGAAGAAGTTCGGCATTGGCTTGACGATCGAGGCGGGGCGGGACCTGCGAAGATATCGAACCTGGACCTGTCATGGAGCCGCGAGGAATATGGACGCGCGTTTAAAACCGTCCAGGACTACATTGCCGCGGGCGATGTCTACCAAATCAATCTGACCCAGAAATACGAATTCGAATTCGACGGTGATCCGATCGCGCTATATGGCGCCTTGCGTCGGCGGCAGCGTGTGGCCTACGGCGCACTGATCGAGACGCCGGATCTCGCCATCCTCTCTCTGTCGCCTGAGCTCTTTTTCCGGCGCGAGGATCAGCAGCTAGCAACACGGCCCATGAAGGGAACGGCTCCAAGAGGCAGGACGCCGCGCGAGGATGCTCGTCTCAAAACCTGGCTAGCTATGGACGAGAAGCAGCGCGCGGAAAACCTGATGATTGTGGACCTGTTGCGTAACGACCTCGCGCGGGTCTCTCGGATCGGGTCGGTAGAGGTCACGGACCTCTTCACGGTAGAGACCTACCGTACGGTGCATCAGATGACCTCGGGGATTACGTCCGAGCTACGCTCGGACATGAAGCTTACCGATATGCTGCGTGCGCTGTTTCCATGCGGATCCATCACTGGTGCGCCCAAAGTGCGCGCGATGGAGATCATTCGCGAAGTCGAAAAGGAACCGCGAGGGATTTACACTGGCGCTATCGGCACCATCGCGCCGTCTGGCGAATGTCAGTTCAACGTGGCGATCCGAACGACGGTGCTGTCGCGCGGCCGGGGTGAGATGGGGATCGGCGGGGGGATTGTCGCCGACTCCAAGGAAGACGCCGAGTATGCAGAGTGCCTACTTAAGGCGCAGTTCCTAACCGAGTCTGGTGGCCCGTTCGAACTGATTGAGACGCTGCGCTGGCAAAGCGAGCGTGGCTATCACCTTCTCGAAAGGCACCTCGTACGCCTTCAGGCGTCGGCGGCACACTTCGGTTATCCGTACTCGCGCGAAGCTGTTCTGTCGGCGCTGAATGCTGAGGCCGAAAAGATTGCGTCGCCGGTCGCGTTGGTGCGTTTGTTGCTTTTCGAAAATGGACGTGTGGAGGTGAGTTCGCGAAAGATTGAGCTGCCCACCAAGGATACAGTTTGGCGCTTCACGATCTCGGACCAGCGCGTCGATGAGACGGACCCGTTTTTCTACCACAAGACGACACGACGTCAGTTCTACGACAGGGAAATGGAGCGGCAGAAGGATTTGACGGGATGTGATGAAGTGCTTTTCCTCAATCTTCGTGGTGAGCTAACGGAAGGCACACGAACGAATCTCTTCCTTGAAAAGGATGGCCGCTTATTCACGCCCGCGCTGCGATGCGGGCTTCTGCCCGGTACGTTAAGGGAAGAACTTCTCGACCTCCCGTGGGCGGCGGCCAGCGAAGCCGTCTTGACCGAGGTTGATCTGAAGGAAGCGGACCGAGTGTACCTCGGCAATTCGGTGCGTGGGCTTGTTCGGTCGGAGCTGCTCCCGCAGGAGGCACTCTCCGCGACGGCTGGCGCGGGCTGAATCTTGCAATCAGTCGAAAAAGGAAGGCGCCCAGATCCAAAGACCTGGGCGCTTTCCTGATCTGCGCTGTGCGATCAAGTCCCCTCGCAGGCTGCTTAAGACGCCTGAGTTCCCGTCGGCTTTGAGCTGCTGTCTTCGGGCGTTCCCTTAGCTCTCTCGGCTTGAACCTTCTCTGCCGCTTTGCTGAACGAGGCGGCGATCTCCGACCACGCTCGCAAAAAGCCTTGACCTACTTCTTGGGCTCCATGGCGAAGCGGTTCGGAGCGGTCCCACAACTCGAGTGCCTTGTCCTTGGCCATTTCGGCGGACTTCTTGCCCTGCTCCGTGAGCGTGGCCTGCGTCTGATCGGCTTGGTCCATTACGTGCTTCTGCAGCTGTTCCATCTGGGAAGCAGTTGTATTGCGATAGGCATGGGCCCTGCTCAATACGTCTTGGAAGCGCAGCTCCATGTTTCCAAGAACAGTCTCTCCGAGGGCGCCGGCATGGTCGCGAAGGGATTTTACCTGCTCACCGAGCGTTTCAAGCTCGCGGCGCAGATCTTCCCACTCCTTATCGGCTTGCTTGGCCGCCTCGGTTTTTGTTGTGTTGTCTTCCATCATTGTTTGCTCAACTTCTTGGCGATCATCGGTCATAGCGGGTCTCTTGAGGCTCGGACGAGCGATTGGCTTTCAGTTCGGTCGTAGCGCAGTCAAGTGACGTTAGGACAATTCCCCGCCATTCCTTGTCCTGATGGAGGCCTTGCCGCCGCACAGCCCGGCGTCTCCCTTAAGGGAGTTCGACGAAGCTGCTTCCAGGTCTTCTCGCAGGACCACAAGGGTGCTTCGGTTGAGGCATACACATTTGGTCTCTGCGGCGAGACATCAAGAGGGG
>NZ_JBZMXT010000006.1:0-69850 GCF_058506495.1 Methyloceanibacter sp.
GGCCAGGAATTCCTGGCCGGGGTTGTTTGCTTTGGGGCACGTCTGCCCACATCGCGGGCCAACTCTAGACTGGACGCGAAACCTTGGAGAGGGAGGCGGGGCGTTAGCCGTACCCCAGAATCTGCAAATCCCCCGACAGCAGGGGTTTTCCGCATCCAAAAGTGTTCTTAGATCTCGGAAAACTTAGGCTAAACGCTCGCGATGAGGCGTGGTCAGATCCAGCCGAGTGCCTTGGCTTCGCTATAAGCGGCTTTCCAGGCTTTCGCTGCAAATGTGGCCTCCGAGACGCTGATGTCTGGGGCAGTCAAGAGTTCACTGGACTCAAGCATTCGCCACTGAGGATTTCGTTGGTACGTCACAACATATGACGTTCCGGTCCGGGTCACACGAAGAGCGTTCTCGAGTACCTCTACGGCGATGTCGCCCATGGCGCACGCAATCCTTCTGACGCGATGAGGGTCGAAACCGACAGTTGCGTAGTGCATCTGCGCAGACAATGGGCTGGAAATCAAGCGCGCCTTTAGGCGTAGGCACCGCTACGAGAGGACTAATGTAGCTGGCCGTCTAACGCGTTGCCGGATGGCGAGTGTTCCACACCGATGCGAGCCCGGTCAAAGGTATTTCCTGTCGGAATCCTGTAGCCCCAGTCCCCTAAAGTCGATTAGAGATAGGGCGACCAAGGCGCTATGTTGATAGCCCCGTCCTATGGTCAGCACTGACAAGCATATAGGCACGCCAAAAGAATTTGAGGCCGAAAGTCGGAGAAGCGTCGAATGACTCATGTACTTAGAAGGCTCCCCCAAGCCAGACTACTGATAGCTGCGGCAGTGCTCTTATCCTTCACAGTCACCGCAGCGCCTGCCCTTGCGCAAGAAACCGGCGCCGGCAAGCCAAACATCCTCGTGATTTGGGGCGACGATATCGGGCAATCCAACATTAGTGCCTTCACAAACGGCCTGATGGGCTATCGGACACCGAACATCGACCGGATCGCCAATGAGGGGATGCTGTTCACGGATTACTACGGAGAGCAAAGCTGCACGGCGGGCCGCTCCTCGTTCATCACCGGCCAAAGCGTCTTCCGCACGGGCTTATCGAAGGTCGGCCTCCCAGGCGCGGAACTCGGCATGCAGGTGGAGGACCCAACAATTGCCAGCCTGCTGAAGGCTCAAGGCTATGCGACCGGGCAGTTTGGCAAGAACCATTTGGGCGACCGTGACGAACACCTTCCCACCAACCATGGTTTCGATGAGTTCCTGGGCAACCTCTATCATCTGAATGCAGAAGAAGAGCCGGAAAACGAGGACTACCCGAAGAACCCAAGCTTCCGCGAGAAATTCGGACCACGCGGGGTGATCCATTCATTCGCCCAGCCCGACGGCACGCAGAAGATTGAAGACACGGGCCCGCTTACCAAGAAGCGCATGGAGACGGTGGACGATGAAACATCGGATCGCGCGATCGAATTCATCAAGGAGCAGACGGAAGCTGGCAATCCTTGGTTCGTGTGGTGGAACGGAACCCGCATGCACTTCCGCACGCATGTTAAATCGGATTTGCGTGGCATTTCCGGTCAGGACGAATACTCCGACGGCATGGTCGAGCATGACATGCATGTCGGCAAGTTCCTCAAACTGCTCGATGAGCTAGGCATTGCTGACAACACCATCGTCTTCTACTCAACAGACAACGGGCCGCACTACAACACTTGGCCCGATGCTGCCGCGACACCGTTCCGCGGCGAGAAGAACACAAACTGGGAGGGCGGCTGGCGCGTGCCTGCGTTTGTTCGCTGGCCCGGCAAGATTGAGCCGGGCACCGTGACGAACGGCATTGCCCATCACATGGATTGGCTACCGACATTCCTCGCGGCGGCGGGCGAGCCGGACATTAAGGAGAAGCTTCTGAAGGGTGACGTCGAATCGCTTGGACGAACCTATCAGGTTCATCTGGACGGTTACAATATGCTGCCCATGCTGACGGGTGAGTCCGACGTCAGTCCCCGCAAGGAGATCTTTTACTTCTCCGATGACGGAGACATGACCGCTCTGCGGTATGAGGATTGGAAAATGATCTTCATGGAGCAGAAGTCGCCTGGCACGTTCCGGGTCTGGATGGAGCCCTTCGTCCCTCTTCGTGTGCCTCTGATATTCAACCTTCGCCGCGATCCATACGAGCGGGCATCAATCACGTCCAATACCTACTACGATTGGTTGATCGATCGCGCGTTCCTACTGGTGCCGGCGCAAGCCTATGTGGGCAATTTCCTTGAGACGTTCCAAGAGTACCCGCCGAGGCAGAAGCCGGCGAGCTTCAGTCTCGACCAGGTCATGGAAAAATTGTCCGCTCCAGGCGGCGCTCAGTAGCGACGGCTGTCAGACCAATGCTGTGTTGGCCAATGGATGGCGAGGGACGGTATCCCTCGCCATCCAAACACACTAGAGGATTGCCCTTGGCCTTTATTCGATTGTTGATTCTGCTTACGGCAATTCTTGCTCCCATCAATATGGCCCATGCGGCGGATGCGCTGCCGTCCTGGAACGACGGTCCCACCAAAAAAGCGATCATAACATTTGTGGAGAAGGTGACGGATAAGGGCAGTCCGGACTACGTCCCGCCTGCAGATCGCATTGCTGTGTTTGATAACGATGGGAATCTGTGGGCCGAGAAGCCCGTCTATTTTCAGTTGTTGTTTGCCATCGATAGGGTAAGGGCTTTGGCCCCAAAGCATCCGGAATGGCAAAATGAGCAACCGTTCAAGGCTGCGATCGAAGGGGACGTGAAGACGCTCTTGGCGTCGGGTAAGGAGGGTTTGCTAAAGCTGATTGCGGCGAGCCACGCCGGTATGTCGGCATCGGAGTTTCGAGAAACCGTTGCCGACTGGGTGGAGACAGCTAGACACCCGCGCTTCGATAAGAAGTACACGGAGCTTGTGTACCAGCCTATGTTGCAGTTGTTGGATTACCTGCGTTCCAACGGCTTTACGACCTATATCGTATCCGGGGGCGGTATCGAATTCCTGCGAACTTGGTCTGAGCGGGTCTACGGAATTCCGCCAGCGCAGGTCATCGGATCTAGTATCCAGACTGAGTATGACGTCGTCGATGGGCCGCCGATACTTTTTCGCCTACCGAAGACAAACTTCATCAACGACAAAGCTGGCAAGCCTATCGGAATCAATCAGCACATCGGAAAACGGCCGATCTTCGCCTCGGGCAACTCAGACGGCGATTTTGAGATGCTGGAATGGGTCACGTCGGGCGATGGCGCGCGCTTCGGTCTTATTCTTCATCACACAGACGTGGATCGGGAATACGCCTATGATCGCGAGTCGCACGTCGGGCGGCTCGACAAGGCGCTGGATGAAGCCGCTGATCGTGGCTGGACGGTTACCGACATGAAGAATGACTGGAAGGAGGTGTTTCCTGAAGTCAATTAGGGGGGCTAGGATATCGACACGTCCTAAGACTTCCTCAGAAAGATCCGTTGCTGAATGGTCCGGACTAGGCGATATAGCAGCGGTAGGGTTGGGCACCCGGGAACGGGTGGCCGAATATGGTGCCAGGCTGGTACTAAGTAACAAGGCGCCCCGGCGGCGCCACCCAAGGAGAGAGGATCTATGAAACGATTGAGCCACGTCTTGTGTGGTGCGGTGGTCATGCTGATGGCCGCGGGCACTGCCTCCGTCGCCAATGCTCAGGCATTGATGGTTTACAAGGAAGGTGCGTCCGACGCCCAAATCAGAAAGGATCGGGTCGCCTGCCACGAATGGGCTGTGCAGCAGACGAACTTCGATCCGACAGCAACCTTCAAAGCCCAACAAGCCGGAATCAGAACAAAGACGATTATGGAGGTCTCGACCGCACTGAACGAACAGGCCGGTGGAACAGATCCTCGTTGGACCGCAGGAGGCTTTGGCAATACGCGCACCTCCGCCGATGTGCGCAGGCTGAATGCTCTGTATGCGGACTATCTCAAGGCCGGGGCGCTATGCCTCGAAGGCCGCGGCTACGTTGTTACCCAATAGGAGCTCAGACTATGCGATCGATAATTTCAAAAGCGGGCCTCGGGCTCATTTGTCTGCTTGCGGCTCCGGCAACTGTTTCCGCCGCCGAGGGCACCTACTTGTGTGCCTTTACGGACGTTTACGAATGCACGGAGGTTGCGGGCTGTAAGCGTGTTTCGCTCGACTTCGCGAACCTGGCGCCGGTGCTAAAGTTGGACTTCGACAAGGATAGGATAACGTCGGACGACATCGGTAGCGAGCCGCGCGGAGTCGACCTGAAAAACGTACTGCAAAAGGGTGATATTATTCTCCTGCACGGCCTTGGTGACAACGACGAGTCGCCTCGCTCCTGGAGTGCAGCCATCTCGACGAAGACCGGAAAGATCCGCGGTGGTATCACGACGGGAGATGCGACTTTGTCGTTAACCGGAGACTGCGTGGATGGCTTTTAGCCCATGATAGTGTTGCTGGCGGTCATGCCGCTGACAACTGAAGCTTTTGATGTAATGGGCAGGTGCTCGCACCTGCCCGTTCTTCATCTGAGGGCCTTGTGATTGGGGGCCATGCCCAATCGAGAGAGCGGAGCTAGTTTGGACAGCCAACGTGAAACGCTCGGTTCGGATAAGCAGCCGCAAAATGCATCAAGGACTGCGGGCGCATCTCCGCTGCCGCAGCGTTCGAAGGTCTATTTGGTAGTTGGGTTCGCTGCGCTCGCGGCCACGCTCTTTCTCGCCGTGGGGCTCATCCTCAACGTCACTGGTTCACACCCGGCTGTACCGGCCGACCGTGCGGCGGACACCGGGGGCAAGTCTGCGACGGGACCAGGGCCAGCCACTCCACTAAGTTTTGTCGGCACCGAGACCTGTATCTCCTGCCACCAAGAAGTGGGAGAGAATTGGCAACCCTCGCAACATGCTCATGCGATGGCGCACGCCACGACTGACACGGTGCTCGCAGACTTCAACGACACGACTTTCGACTATTTCGGCATCACTTCTCGCTTCTTCAAAAAAGATGGCAAGTTTCTTGTCGAGACCGATGGTCCGGGTGGTGAGCTCGAGACCTTTGAGGTCAAGTACACGTTCGGTCTCGACCCGTTGCAGCAATATCTTATCGAGTTTCCCGATGGGCGCGTTCAGGCCCTGACGATTGCGTGGGATAGCCGGCCGGAAGAACAAGGGGGCCAGCGCTGGTTCCACCTCTATCCGTACGAGAAGATTGGTCATGACGATCCGCTTCATTGGACCAAGCTAAATCAAAACTGGAACTTCATGTGCGCCGAGTGCCATTCGACCGGCGTTGCCAAGGACTACGACCCGAAGACGAAACGCTATGACACGACCTGGAAAGAAATCACGGTTGGATGCGAGGCGTGTCACGGAGAAGGGTCCGCCCATGTCGCCTGGGCGGAGGGGGGCATGTCCCCAGCGGGCGACGACGCGCTGGGGCTTCTAGCTCGCTTCAACGAGCGAGAGGGAATTTCTTGGTCGCTAGATCCACAAACCAAGCAGCCCATCCGTAGTTCACCCCCTATGAGCGTCCGCAAGGAAGTCGAGATGTGCGGGCGCTGCCACGCGCGCCGGGGGATCCTGTCCGAAGCCTTCGTACCGGGCCGGCCACTGTCAGACAGTCACGACGTGTCGCTGATCTCGCAGGGCCTCTACCAGGCTGACGGACAAATGCTCGACGAAGTCTACAATTACGGTCAGTTTAAACAGTCCAAGATGTTTGAGGCAGGCGTCACATGCAGCGACTGTCACGAGCCGCACAGTGCCAAGCTGCTTGCGCCGGGCGCGAATGTCTGCATGCAGTGCCACGCCGGGACCTATCAAGATCCGAGCCACACACATCACCAAGGCGCCGATGCGCCCACGTGCATATCCTGTCATATGCCATCGCGTGAGTTCATGGTCATCGATACAAGGCACGACCATTCCTTCCGCGTGCCGCGGCCGGATCTGTCGATGACGCTAGGCGTCGACAATGCCTGCACAGATTGCCACACGGACAAAAGCGCTAAATGGGCGGCCGATGCCATCGAAGATTGGTACGGCCCGGAGCGTAAGGGTCATCAGAGATTTGGCCCGGCGTTCCACGCAGCGTGGACAGGCTCGCCCGACGCGGCTGCATTGCTAGCGGACGTCGCAAACGATGCCGCAACTCCGGCATTTGTGCGTGCGAGTGCTGTCGAAGCGCTGGCCGCTTATCCATCGCGGCAAACGGCGCGCATCGTTCGACAGGGACTGTCAGATCCTGACCCTCTCGTCCGGATCGCGTCGCTCGATCATTTGGAGGCGGCCCCCGGCGCGCAGCTCTGGCCGCTCATTGCGCAACTCTTGGACGATCCAGTGCGCGGTGTCCGTTCGAAGGTTGGCTTCCTGCTTGCTGGGACACCAGACGGAAATCTCTCAGCAAGCGATCGGAGCAGACTTGAGAAGGCCGAAGAGGAATTCGTGGCTGCGCAGCGACTCAATGCCGATCGGCCGGAATCACAGTCGCTTATGGCGCGATACCACCTTCGCAAGCGAGAACTCGATCAGGCTGAGGCCGCATATAAGACAGCTGTCGAACTCAGCCCCCATTTTGCGCCTGCTGCAGTAAATCTCGCAGATTTGTATCGCGCGCAAGGGCGCGATGAAGAGGGTGTCGATGTGCTTCGGGCTGCTTTGCGCTCTTCGCCGAATGATGGCGGGCTCCACCATGCTCTGGGCTTGGCCCTCGTTCGCCTAAACAAGACAGAAGAGGCTGTGACGGCTTTGGCGCGTGCGGCGGACTTGGAACCGGCGCGTGCGCGCTACCTCTATGTATATGCTGTTGGACTTGAGTCACTCGGAAAGCGCGCCGAAGCCATCGACGTTTTGAAATCGGGTCTGGAGCAGTACCCGAGCAATGTCGAGATATTGTCCATTCTCGTAAATCTTTCTCGTGATGACGGCGATCTGAAAGGCGCGTTGGACTATGCGCAGCGGCTTGCCAAAGCCGATCCCACAAATCCGCAGATCAAAACTCTCATCGAGGTGTTGACGAAGGAGCTGATGGAAGAGCAGGGCGCACGGTAGCGCTCAGGTCGACTGTGCCCCCATGATCATCCAAACGCCAAGAAGCACAACAAGCCCTGCACCGCCAATCTCCAAACCGCGTCCAAGCCACCGCCGGAGCCGCTCTGTCCGCGAAAAGAACGATAGGAGGCGCTCGCGGGAGACCGTCGCCAATACAGCCACGGCGGAAATGGTCAGCACCATCCCGGCCGCCATGGCGGCGGTGATCGCAAACCCTGCCGAAAGCAGACCGCGCGCTAGCGCGTAGCTCATGATGAAAGTCGTCAGCGGGCAGGGCACCAGACCCGTCACAAAAGCGAGGGTCCGGCCCTCTTGCGGGGGCGCCTTGTCCGCATCCAGCGTGGCCGCGCGTCCAACGGCCCGCCAGAGCAAATAAGCGCCGATGAGAACGACCAAGATACCGCTCGCGAGTTCCAACTGGGGTGTGCGCCCGCCATAGGCGAAGGCCCGTGAGAGAACAGCGAAGCCGGCAAGCACCAGCACTATGGCGATCCCAACATGGGTGAGCGCGAGGATGGCGCCATTCAGGATGCTGGACAGCAAGCTGTCTTTTTGACCGAGGTGATAGGAGAACAGAATGGTCTTGCCGTGGCCGGGCATCATCGCGTGAAGCACGCCAAAGAGCACCGCGGCGCCCATGGCGGCGATAAGCGCTGGAAAGCGCCCATCAGCGACATCGCTCAGTCCGCTCGCCATACCCTCGTAAAGCCAGCGCTGGAGGGCAATAAAGTCCTGCATCGTGCGGCTGTTTCACACAGGGGTGTGCGCGCAGCAAGTCACGTCCCCGTGGGACAACGCCAGCCCAGCAATACAGCTAAGAAAAATGGCCGACTAGCGGAAAAAGGGGCCAGAGCGCCACGCAGGCGTAGGTTGGCTGATCCCTGGGGCCGGAATGGCAATGGCATTGCCATAATCTGAGGCAAATTCCGAGGCTTCGCCGCTATTGGCAAAAGGCATTGCCAAGGAGCTGCCTTCGAACTGGGGCAAGGAATGCGTTGGCGAGAGGCCAAGATGCTCTGCCGTGCTTGTGGGAATCTCCGCGTTCTCGCCCTGGATCTCGAAAGCGCCAGCGCTGACGGGTGCAAGACCCAAGCTCGCCGAAGCTACGAGCGCAAAATAAGTAGCACGCATCTATCTTACCCCTCGTCTAGCGAGTCCCACCTCGCCAAGTCTGATCCAGAATCAGGACCGCTAACTTATTAATTCTAGCGCGATTTGCTCGTCGGCGCCAGATTCGCCCGCCAGTTCGGGCAATTTTTGAGTCAGAACCGTGACTCCGCCGTCACACGCCCCGGCACCAAAGAACCTAGGGGCACGGCGAAATTGCGGCGGGCTTCGTGAGCGGCTAAAGCATGGGCCATGGCGCGGCGTATCCTCTACATTGTTACGGAAGATTGGTATTTCCTATCGCACCGCCTGCCTATGGCGCGTGCGGCCCAATCGGCGGGTTTCGAGGTGCACGTGGCAGCCCGAATTCTTGATGGTGCGGCCGCAATTGAGGCAGAGGGCTTCGTCCCGCATCGATTGAGCTGGAACCGCGGCAGCATCTCAGCCTTTGACAGCCTATCGGCCGTGTTGCACTTACGCGGCCTCATGCGCGAGCTTGAGCCAGATATTGTTCACAACGTGGCTTTGAAGCCGGTCCTGCTGGGCACCATAGCGGGCTTCGGCCTCAATGAGACCGCGATCGTCAACAGTCTCACAGGCATGGGTGCGCTTTTCGTCCATGGCGGAGGCGCGAGCCAGGTCACACGAAAGCTTGTGGTAATGGCTCTAAGTCGGCTGTTGCGGCGAAACCGATCGATGGCAGTGGTGCAAAACCCAGAAGACCGAACCTTTGTTGCAAGTCTGGGTGTGCCCGAAGAGGCTATCAAAATCATCGCCGGCTCCGGTGTCGACATCGAGAAGTTCCAACCTCTCCCAGAGCCCGACGGTGTAGTCACGGCGGCCTTCGTCGGCCGGATGCTTCAGCACAAGGGCGTGCTGACATTGATCGATGCCTTCAGACAGGCAACCGACGGCATGTCCAGCGGCGAAACGCTGAGCCTGCATCTGCTGCTCGCGGGCGACTGCGATCCAGAGAATCCTGGGTCACTCGCGCCTGAACAGCTGCAAGAGCTTGCCTCTGCCTATGGCATTACTTGGCTAGGCCACGTGACGGACGTACGGGAGGTCTGGGAACGAGCACATTTTGCCGTGCAGCCTTCGCGCGGCGGTGAGGGTCTTCCCAAGAGCTTGCTGGAGGCCGCCGCGTGCGGCCGGCCCATGGTGGCCACGGACGTGCCCGGTTGCCGGGAAATCTCTATACCGGGAGAGACTGGTTTCTTGGTCCCTGTCGATGATGCGAGCGCGCTCGCGGAGGCTATGAGCAAGCTTGCGGCCGATCCAAGCCTTCGGCGTCGCTATGGGGCCGCGGCCCGGCGGCTCACCGAACAGAAGTTCTCCTCGCGAGCAATCGGTCAGGAGACGGCAGAACTCTATGCGAGTTTGATTGATCGCTAGGTCGCCTGGTCATGAGATAGGCGCATCATACGCTTGATGCCTTCCGCGCTTTCTATCTCGGGCTTCCAGCCCGTTGCCATAAGTTTCGATGGGTCGATCTCGAATGCTCCGCATACGCGTTCCCAGTCGTCTTCGCGTCCGAAAGATTTCATCAGTCGGCGGATGGCTCTGCTGGGCATCTTCACGAGCTGTGGCGGACGCCCAAGTCCTTCGCGCATGGCGCCGACGATCCCTGCGACGCTGATCGGGGCAGCATCGGCGACCAAGTAGGTCTCGTTGCGAGTCTGTTCGGATCGAAGAACATGGGTCACTGAAGAAATGAGGTTCTCGATCGCGACAAGGGACCGGCGATTGTCCAATCCGCCGAACGGTAGCGGCATCGGTGTCTTGGCTATGGTTGCGAGCGCGGCAATATTGCCTTTCACGCCAGGCCCGTAAACGACTGCAGGCCGAAGTACCGTAAAATCAACGCCGCTTGCAGCGAGTTGCCGTTCGGCCGCGAGCTTGGTGTAGCCGTAGATTTCCGTCGGCGAGGGCGTGTCGGCTTCGGTGATCGGGGTAGGCGACGAAAGCCCTGCCTGCGCGCGGACCGACGACATGAAAACGAAACGTTCGACATGTCCCTTTGCCTGCTCCGCAAGTTTGACCACAGAATCGGTGTTGATGCGGGAATAGACATGGTCTGGCAGCGCCCCCGGGGCGTGAGCAATGCCTGCGAGATGCACAACGTGCGTGACGCCGTCGAGTGTTTCGGACCAATCCGCCTTAGTCGATAGATCTGGCATCGCGACGGGTTCAATATTGGGGCCTGCCGCAAGACAGGAAAGATCGCGGGCGGCCGCTCGAACGAAATAGCCCTGTCTTGCCAATGCCGGTACGAGGCTCGAGCCAATGAACCCAGTGGCGCCCGTGACGAGAATTCGCATTTTTTTCTCAGCGTCCCCGCGCAAAACCGATCAGTACAAGCGCAACGCCGCCAGTGCCAAGCAAAAGCGCGAGCAAATCGGTAAAAAGAGACCGGCCCAGCGCCGCCGCGATCGCAAGAGCTGCGAGCCAACAGCACACTAGAAAGACGCGTGAACTGACCTCGGGTATACTGAATCCACCGGTCGTCGCTCTCTGGTAGAAGTGGGAGCGGTGAGCGTCCGTCACCTTGTCCCCGTCCCGCAAGCGTCGAAAGAACGTCAGCCCACTGTCGGCAACAGTGTAGAGGGCCAGCAAGACGGCGGAGACGAAATGCGCGTGTGCAACCCATATGAGCATTGTGGCCAAGAGCAGTCCGATGGGAAGGCTACCGGAGTCACCCAAGAAGATGCGGGCTGGATGCTTGTTGAAGATAGCGAAGCCGAGCATGGCGCCAAGCAGCGCAAGCGCCAAAAGGCCAATTCCCTCTGGGACGAACCCTAACCACCAGAGGATTGCTATGCCGAATGACATCGGGACGGCTTGAGCGACCGTCATCCAGTCTAGGCCGTCGAGAAAATTCACGACGTTCACGAAGCAAACGATGCCAAAGACTAGGAGCGCTCGTTCGGCACCGACGGGAAGCATGGTAGGCAAGACTCGAAAGTCCTGGGGCAAGGTGAGAACAATGCCAAGCGCCACGGCACCTTGGACCAGCAGCCGCCAGGCGATGGGTAGCGGCCGTGCATCGTCGAGCCCGCCGAGGATTGTGAGGACCGCGGCACCGACAAGAACCGGAACGAGCATCGGCTCCATTGGCAGCGTGCCGACGGCAAGCCCAAGACTCACCAGAAAGATCGCTCCCATCACGCCAAAGCCGGCTCCCTCTGGGGTCGCGCGGGCATGGGAAGAGCGTTCGTTTGGATGCGCCATTAAGTGGCGCAGCAGAAACGGCCTGAGTAAGAAAATGAGCGCTGCGCTCAAAATGGCGCTCGCGCCGACCACGACTGCGCTCAAAACAACGTTGGCGTCGTCCATAGGGTCAGTGCAGAGTTTGCGATTGCGGTTGCCATTCGTCGGTTCCGGGCGCTGTGGCGGCTGCAGCACTGCCTGGCGCGTAGCCTTCCACCGTGGCGCGCAGCATCGCCTGGACTTCAGTGAGATCGTTGCTCGCGATCGCCTTCTCGAACCGTTGCAGTGCGGCGACCAGGTCTTCATACGCAAGAACGGGTTCGGAGGTCTTGAAGATACGCGGGTGGTCAGTGCCCGTCGCGTCCTCGCCGATCAACAGCTCCTCAAAGAGTTTTTCGCCAGGGCGCAGTCCGATGTATCGAATCTCAACATCACCCTCCGGATGATCCTGATCCTTAACTTCAAGTCCCGATAAACGGATCATCGTGCGCGCTAGGTCGTCGACCTTGACCGGCGTTCCCATCTCCAGCACGAAAACCTCTCCCCCTTCGGCCATGGCCCCAGCCTGGATAACGAGCTGAGCGGCTTCGGGGATAGACATGAAGTATCGGATCACCTCGGGATGGGTGACGGTGACCGGTCCACCCGCTTTGATCTGGTTACGGAACAACCGAACGACGGAGCCGGATGAGTCAAGCACATTGCCAAAGCGTACCATTGTGAACGTCGTCTTGCTCGGATCCTCGGCGAGAGCTTGCAGAATAAGCTCAGCCAAGCGCTTGCTAGCCCCCATGACATTGGTGGGCCGAACGGCTTTGTCGCTTGAGATCAGTACAAACCGCTCCACGCCCGCATCTCGGGCGGCCTCGGCGACGACGAGTGTGCCGAACATATTGTTCCGCAAACCGACGGAAGGGTTCATTTCGACGATGGGCACATGCTTGTAAGCGGCAGCGTGATAGATGACCTCTACATCGTATTTGTCGATAATCCGGCGCACGAGGTCGCGGTCGAGCACCGAGCCAAGAACCTGAACGACCGTAGTCTGCTCGCCGGTGCTGCTAGAGCCGACCTGCATGCGTCGCTGCATCTCGCTAATTTCGAGCGATATATCGTACAGGGCCGGCTCCGAAACATCGAACAGCACGAGTTTCCTCGGTCGCAGCTGTAAGAGTTGCCTGGTGAGTTCAGAGCCGATAGAGCCGCCTGCGCCGGTGATGAGAACCGACTTGTCGCGAACTTGGGACGCCAAGAGAGCCGTATCCGGCGTCACTGGATCGCGGCCCAAGAGATCCTCCACATCGATTGGCCGCAAATCGCTCACCTCGACACGACCGGATGCGATCTCCTCCAGTGCAGGCAGTGTCTTTACTTCGACGGGATATTGTTCGAGCATTCTAAGTGCGACACGGCGCTCGCTGCGGAGAGCGGACGGTGCCGCAAGTAGGACCTCGTCGACATCTTCGTCCGCTATCACCTTGCCAACTTTTTCGGGCCGGATGACCTTGACCCCATGCACCACCTGGCCGGCCAGCGACGGGCTGGCGTCGATAAAGGCGACTGTGCGATGGGTGCCCACTTCGTTCAGCGCACGGAGAAGCTGAATGCCAGCGGAGCCTGCTCCGTAAATAATGACGTTCTTTTGGATGTCGGTTCGGATCGGCTGATACTGTGGCGCAGCCTTGAGCAGAGTGGAACCAGCCCATTGCCGGGTAAGGCGGATTAGTATTGCCGCGATCAAGGCGTAAATCACGACGACCGAACGCGGGTGATTCTTTACGCCGCTCAAGTAGACGATGAGCGCCCAAAGTACCGCGGCGATTATAACGGCGACGTAGATTTGCGTGGTGCCAGATGGGCCGATGAACCGAGTGACAAGTTTGTACAAGCCACGCCAATAAAAAACGAAGACGCCGATAACGGGCGCAGCGAGGAATAGCAGCAGGGTCTGCCAGGTTTCGGGGACATAGAAGCGGCCAAGCCGCAAGGAATAGGCTGCCCACAACGCAATGCCGAGCATCACGAAGTCATTTGCGATTAGGAGAATCCGCTTGAACCAGCGGGGGCGTTCGATGAGCCAAACGGCGAAGTTCATTGAACCCGTCCTGCGTCAGGCCCTCAAAAGCTTAGCCTAACGAGATGATACATGCCGGAAAATTGGACGAACCATAGCGGAAGCGCGATCTAAACGGAAGCAACGGGTTGAGGTCTTTCGATCTTGGGGCCAAGCTCCTTATGTAAGGAGGCCTAGCCGGCGGCGATTCGCGATGAGGTGTGCTGCATTTCAAGCATTGGTAGCAGGTGGCCTATGGCTCGCTCTATTGGCCGAAACGATCGCAGCGCCCGCCCAAACGGTCACGCTTGAGACGCCCGTAGCCTATGGAACGCATGTCCCGGGCCTTGGAACGCCTGCACGCGACCTGGCCCGGCTCCTGAGGGAGCGTTCTGACGGAGCCATACAGCTGGAATTGAAGGAACCCGGTGACGGCACGGCTCCATTCGAGATCTTGGGCAAGGTCTCAGACGGCAAAGTTGACGCTGGGTTCTCAACGGCCGGGTACTGGGCAGCAAAGCTGCCTGCGGCCAGCTTGTTCAGTGGCTATCCGTTCGGCCCTACGGCCAAAGAGTACCGAGATTGGTTCAACCGTGGCCATGGGCGTGCTCTCTATCAAGAAATGTACGATCAAGCCAAGGTCAAGGTTCATGTCATTCCGTGCGCATTCGGCGGCGCCGAGGCTGGCGGCTGGTTTGTGGATGAAATCACCTCCGTTGACGATCTGGACGGCCTGCGCATACGTATTTTTGGGCTGGGAGCTCGTGTGATGATGCGCCTGGGCGCCGTCCCGGTCTTGCTTCCAGGCAGCCAAATTGGAGAGGCTTTTTCAGAGGGGAAGATCGATGCTGCGGAGGCCTATACGCCAGCCGTGGATCGGGCTAACAGCCTTCAGGATTCTGCGAAGATTCTCTACCAGCCGGGTTGGATACAGCCCGCCACGGTCTTCGAATTCCTGATTAATAAGGATCGATGGGATTCTCTTGGTCCAGAGCGCCAGTCGCTTATCGAGCGGACCTGCGGCGAAATGCTTCAGAAGACATTGTCGGCAAGCACCAATCTCCAAGCGGCAGCGCTTACGGCGTTCGCCAATCAGGATAGTGTCAGAATCCTGAGCCTACCCGACGACGTTGAGGAAGCCTTGCGCGAGGGCTGGAAACAGGTGGCAGAGGAAGAGGGCGTTCGAGACTACCTGTTCAAGGAGGTACTTGAGGACATAGAGGCGTTTAGGTCGGGCGGCGTCGATGGCGAAAACGCAGTCAATCCGAAGGTCCGAAAGGCCGAGGAGGCGATACCACCCCCGCCGCCGCCTGGCGACGCCACGCCAGTGGGGCCCTGAGCGACTGGCCATGGACGGTTCCAGGCCCTGCCGCGTTTTGTTTGGGCCCATGCCTTGATACACTGCGAGCGCAGCTTGCTCTTCAGCCTCGGAAAATGCGAAGAGTTATGAGCATCCATCATCTCTGTTGCCCCTAGGCGGTTCGGAGCGTGCAGACATGTCCACTGTGACCCTTCCAGATCCCGATCGCGTCGTCATGGCTCGGCGGAACGAAGTGGTTAAACAACTCAAGAGATTGGCGCCCGAGGCGCTGATGATCGCCGATCTGGAAGGGCGGCGTACTTTTGAGTCTGATGCGCTCTCTGCTTATCGCCGGTTGCCGCTCGCGGTGGTTCTTCCTGCGAATACGGAGGAAGTCTCGGCAATCCTGCGCTTCTGCTATGAGAACCAGGTGAAAGTTGTGCCGCGCGGGGCGGGTACCTCGTTGTGCGGCGGCGCTACGCCGTTGGAAGACTCCATCGTTCTCTGCCTATCGCGTATGAGCAAAGTCCTGGAGATCGACACAGCCAACCGGGTCGCGCGCGTAGAGGCTGGCGTCACCAATCTTGCGATTACCCAGGCCGCCTCTGCCCAGGGCTTCTTCTATGCACCCGACCCGTCCAGCCAGATCGCCTGCACAGTCGGCGGCAACATCGCGACGAATTCCGGTGGAGCGCATTGCCTCAAATACGGAGTCACGGTCAACAACCTGCTCGCCGTGCGCATGGTTATGATTGATGGTGAGATCGTCGAATTCGGCGGGTCCCATCTTGATGCACCTAACTACGATTTTCTGCCCCTCATAACGGGCTCCGAAGGACAGCTGGGTGTCGTGACGGAGGCAACTGTCCGACTGCTTGCAGCGCCGGAGGGCGCGCGACCGGTGCTGATAGGCTTCGACTCCACCAGGGACGCCGCCTCCTGCGTTGCCGCGATTATCGGCTCAGGCATCCTCCCGGTGGCAATCGAATTCATGGACAGGCCGGCAATCCATGTTTGTGAACACTTTGTGCCTGCGGGCTACCCTCTCGATGCCGAAGCGGCGCTGATTGTCGAAGTTGAGGGGTCCGAAGATGAGATCGAGTATCTCTTGGAGAAGATCGAGGATATTGCGCAGGACCATAATCCGACCAGCATGAAGCGGAGCCAGTCCACTGAAGAGAGCGCTCTGATATGGAAGGGCCGCAAGGCGGCCTTCGGTGCGATCGGGCAAATCTCCGACTACATGTGTATGGACGGAGTCATTCCGCTGGCGGCGTTGCCGGAGGCCCTGGATGGCGTCAGCCTGATATGTCGTAAATACCGTTTCGACGTAGCCAATATCTTCCACGCAGGAGACGGCAATCTTCATCCCCTGATACTTTACGATGCCAACGACCCCGGTCAGCTTGAGCGGGCTGAGCTTTGTGGCGCTGAGATTTTGAAGCTTTGTGTCGAACTCGGCGGATGCCTCACAGGCGAACACGGTGTGGGCATCGAGAAGCGAGAGTTGATGTATGAACAGTATACAGACGAGGATATCGACCAGCAGGTTCGAATTAAGGAAGAACTGGACCCGGCCTGGCTTTTGAATCCGGGTAAAGTGTTTCCAATTCTCGGGCGCGATGCTGTGAAGCCGAGTCTGGAGCTGACTCGTCTTGACGCGGCTTCGGATGGCCTGCCTCCGGAGGATGACCTCTCGGACGACATACAGACTGTTGAAAGCGAGGGTCGGCTGTGACCGCCCATATGCGCCTTGGGTTCTATGCTCCGGAAACGGAGGATGAGCTGTCGCAGCTTGTAATCCAAGCCGCGGAATCGCGGACGCCGCTTGAGATTATGGGCAAAGGCACCAAGCGCGAGCTAGGTCACGTGGTTCGGGCGGGCGCGATCGTCAGCACCGAGAATATGAAGGGTATAAGCCTTTATGAGCCTACTGAGCTTGTCGTTGTAGCCAAGGCGGGCACGCCCTTGACCGAAATCGAGGCGGCTCTTGCAGAGAATGACCAGGAGCTTGCGTGTGAGCCTGTCGATCTCGCGCCGGTGCTCGGTTACAGCCCAGGCGATGGCACCTTTGGGGGCCTTGTTGCTTCGAACATTTCCGGCAGCCGCCGCATTCTGAAGGGTGCGGTACGCGATCACGTTCTTGGCCTTACGGCGGTGAACGGACGCGGCGAAATCGTAAAGTCAGGCGGCCGAGTCATGAAGAACGTCACCGGCTACGACGTGGCCCGCACACTTGTGGGATCCTGGGGCACGCTGGCCGTGATGTGCGAGATTGCCATGAAAGTACAACCTGCACAGAGAGATACGCGGACGCTTATCTTTTATGGGCTCGCAGACTACGCTGCCGTCGAAGCCCTCTGCCTGGCCATGGGAACGCCCTATGAGGTTTCAGGGACGGTGCATCTCCAGGGACCGCTGGCCGCAAGGTTGTCGGATACCGAGCTTGCAGGGAATGGCAGCGCTTTAACCGCTATACGAGTCGAAAGCTTTCCGGCCTCGGCGAGATACCGGACAAGCCGATTGCGCCAGGCTCTGCTGGCGTACGATCCGTCAGTCGAACTTGAGAGCGAACGCAGCCGGGCCTTTTGGAGAGACATTCGGTCTCTGAAAGTGTTTCAAGACACAAAATACCCGCTTTGGCGTGTCTCAACATCCCCCAGCAAAGCCGCGACGCTTGTGAGCAATCTCGCGCGCAAGATCGATGTTCGTGTTGCCTATGATTGGTCGGGCGGTCTCATGTGGATTGAAACACCATCTTTGACTGACGCCGCGGCAGTCGATATCCGTCGTCAGCTTGCGGAGTTTGGTGGACATGCCACGTTGATGAGAGCGGACAAGACAATTCGCGACGGGACGGATGTGTTTCAGCCTCTTGAGCGGCCGCACGATGCCCTAGCGGCAAAACTGAAGCATGCCTTCGATCCCATGGGGCTGTTCAATCCGGGCCGCATTTACCGGCAGATGTAACGATACACGATGCAAACGAATTTCAATCCGCTTCAGCTTGACGACCCGACGATTGCGCGCGCCGACGAAATTCTGCGCCGCTGCGTTCATTGTGGGCTGTGTACGGCGACTTGCCCGACTTATGTCCTGACAAGCGATGAGCGCGACAGTCCGCGCGGGCGCATTTATCTCATGAAGCAGATGTTTGAATCGCGCGATGTGCCAGCGACGACCGTACACCACATCGACCGCTGTCTGTCGTGTCTCGGCTGCATGACGGCTTGCCCAAGTGGCGTCAACTATATGCACCTCGTCGATCTAGCGCGGACCCGCATCGAACAACGCGGTCACCGCAGCCCAAATAAGAGCACGATGCGCGCCTTCTTGAGCCGGGTCTTGCCCTATCCAAGCCGCTTCAAGGCGATGCTGGTCTTGGGGTGGTTTGCTCGACCGTTCCGCGACCTGATCCGCAAGATCGGCATGAAACGTATCGCGGCGGCGTTGGATCTAGTCCCCCCCGATGCGCTGAAGCTTAAGATCCTCCGACCACGGTCGGCCTATAACCCAAAGTCGCCCCAGCCCAAGCGTGTGGCCATCATGTTGGGCTGCGTTCAAGAGGTGCTCGCCCCGCAGATCAACAAGGCGGCGATTCGCCTTCTGCGTCGGCACGGCGTGGACGTGATGGTGGTTAAGGACGAGGGGTGTTGCGGCGCGCTCCCGCACCATTTGGGCCGTGACGAGCAGGCACGCAGCCTCGCACGGCGGAATATCGATGCGCTGACAGCGGTAATGCGCGAGCGACTCCTGGATGCCATCATCCCGACGGCAAGTGGTTGTGGCACGATGCTCAAAGACTATGGCAATCTACTCGAGCGCGACCACGGGTATGCAGAACGCGCAGAATATGTGGCGGGGCTGGCGCGCGACGCGACAGAGTTCTTAAACGAGATTTCGCTCAATCCGCCCGTCATGTGGACGGGACTGAAAGTGGCTTATCACTCTGCCTGCTCCTTGGGGCACGGGCAGAAGCTCGATCAGTTGCCGCGACAGCTCCTGGAGCAAGCAGGCTATACCCTGACGGAGATTCCAGAGGGGCATCTATGTTGCGGCTCTGCAGGAACCTACAACATTGTAGAGCCGGAGCTGTCCGGGGAACTTCGAGACCGCAAAGTCAAGAACATCGAATCCATCGCGCCCGATGTTATTGTTACGGGCAATATCGGTTGCATGACCCAAATCAAGTCAGGGACGGACATCCCAATCGTCCATACCGTGGAGATGCTCGATTGGGCGACGGGTGGCCCATGCCCGCCGGCATTGTCTAAGTTGCGCCGAAGCGCCCATCCCATCGAAGCGCTGGTTGAGATGGCCAAGGTCTCGGCCAAGGAAAAAGCCCTAGCCGATTAAGGTGCGGTTGCTTGCTGGCTGGCAGGTGATGGGCTAGAACGCGGCGGCTAGAGCCATTGGAAACAGCCGCATCCCTCATGAGTAAGAAAGCCGATAAGCCCGGGCAGGGTTCAGAGAGCACTCGTCCCCGCGACTCTCGTCCCGAAGCGCGCTTGCCGAAAGGCCTCCAGGACTCTGCGGCACAAGAGATTCGCGCGACCGAGGCGATGCTCGGGACGATCAAATCCGTGTTCGAACTCTACGGATTTGAGCCATTGTCGACGCCGGCGATTGAGTACACCGATGCGCTCGGGAAGTTTCTGCCCGACCAAGATCGCCCAAACGCGGGCGTCTTTTCGTTTCAGGACGACGACGATCAATGGCTATCGCTGCGCTATGACTTGACCGCGCCGCTAGCCCGCTACTTTGCCGAGAACTTTCGGCAGCTTCCAAAGCCCTTCCGCCGCTATCAGACGGGCCTCGTCTGGCGCAACGAGAAGCCGGGGCCAGGCCGCTTTCGCCAGTTCATGCAGTTCGATGCGGACACAGTCGGCGCGCCGTCATTCGCCGCAGATGCCGAGCTTTGCATGCTCGCGGCCGATACTATGGAAGCGCTTGGCGTGCCGCGTGGCGACTATGTGGTGAAGGTCAACAGCCGCAAGGTGCTCGACGGGGTAATGGAGGCAATCGGACTTCAGGGAGAAGCGTATGCCTCTAAACGCTTGATCGCATTCAGGGCGATGGACAAGCTTGATCGGTTGGGAATTGACGGAGTTCGAGACCTGCTTGGACCAGGTCGAAAAGATGAAAGTGGTGACTTCACTAAAGGCGCGCTTTTAACTGACGACCAGATTGATGCTATTGTTGCGGTCCTTAAGTCCACGGACTTCAAGTCGCTTGGACCGATTCTCGACCAGATCACTATGAACTCGGGCGGGGTTCCTGACGAACACGGCGGATTGGCGCACCTCCCGTATGAGGACGCGCTGAATGAGATGATTGAGCAGGTGGAGCGACCGGTCCGGTTAGCAGGCTACGGTCCTGATCGCATTTGCTTCGATCCGTCCATCGTCCGAGGCCTTGAGTATTACACGGGCCCTGTTTTCGAGACCGAGCTGACCTCGACCATCAAGGATGAACGTGGGCAGGAGATCCGGCTCGGTTCGGTCATGAGCGGCGGTCGTTATGACGGCCTCGTGGAGCGTTTCACGGGCGAGCGTGTGCCAGCGACCGGCATCTCGGTCGGCGTGTCGCGACTTCTTTTCGGGCTTCAGCTTCTCGGCAAGTACAAGGGCGATGACGTTCCCGGGCCGGTGGTCGTGTTGGTTTTCGACAAAGACCGCCTCAGCGACTATCAGCGAATGGTTCAGACGCTTCGTGATGCAGACATTCGTGCAGAACTATATCTCGGGTCGTCTGGTATGAAGGCGCAGATGAAGTACGCCGACAAGCGCGGCGGCCCTTGCGTTGTCCTTCAAGGTGGCGACGAAAAGGAACGCGACGAAGTTCAGATCAAGGATCTGAAGCTCGGCGCCACACTCACGGCGATTGAAGATCGCGATGAGTACCTGAAGAAACAGGCAGAGGCTCAGTTTGCTGTGCCGGAGGCCGAACTCGTCGCCGGCGTGCGCAAAGTCCTCGATCGATACAAGGCGTAACGTCATGACCGCCGAGCCCGCCAAAGCATTCGAGGCCCTGGAGGGCCAGGCGCGCGATCTCGTGGCGCTGTTCGGTGAGGCGGGGTACGAGTTCGTTGCCCCTGCAATCATACAACCCGCAAGCGTTTTCCTAGATCAGATCGGCGAGCAGGTCCGAGCCCGCTCTTATGTCTTCACCGATCTTGCAGGCGAAGAACTGTGCTTACGCCCCGACCTCACAGTGCCCGTCTCGCGTCTGTACCTGGAGCGCCACCCACGCGCGGACGAGGAAGCCCGTTATTGCTACAATGGCCCCGCGTTCCGCTTTCAGCCGCTCGGCCCTAGTGCTGTACACCCGCGGGAGTTTCGCCAAGCGGGTGTCGAGTGTTTCGGTGCGCGAGAGAAGGCTGCCGCCGATGTTGAAGTCCTCTTGCTCGCCGTGGAAGCGGTACGAAGCGCGGGTCTGTCTGAATACAAGGTCTGCTTTGGAGACATTGCTCTCTTCTATGCGTTGATCGATGCGTTGGATCTGCCAGAGCGCTGGCGGCTTAAGCTCCGGCACTATTTCTGGCGCCCGCCGAGTTTCCATTCGCTTGTGGATCGGCTGGCGAAAGGCGAGCGCGTTGAGCCTGACCGTATCCTGTCGGCGCTCGGCGAGAAACTTGCCGGCAAGAGCCAGAAGGAAGCGGAGGATATCGTCTCCACCTATCTTGAGGCACAAGGGGTCCCGATTTCGGGTAACAGGAGCCTTCGGGAGATCGCCGCCCGCCTGCGCGATAAGGCGGCCGATCTCTATGCAGATACGCTGCCGAGAGAAGTCGCAACTGTCATCGAGTACTATCTCGGCGTGGACGCGCCGCCGCGCGAAGCTGTCGACAAAGTTGCCATGATCGCGCACGGCGCCGGGCTCGATATCGATGCCGCTCTGTATGCTGTTGCCGGCCGTTTCGATTTGCTGGAACAGCAGGGCGTCGACTTGTCCAATGCCATCTTCACAACGGAGTTCGGCCGCAAGCTTGAGTACTATTCCGGCCTGGTCTTTCAGATCGAGGCGCCGGGCATGGACCAAACCGAGCCTGTGGCTGGCGGGGGTCGATACGACAACTTGTTGAGCGCACTTGGTGCGCCACACCCGGTGCCGGCCGTTGGTGCTGCCATTCACACCGAGCGCCTATTGGCCGCCGTGGGAAGGACGCCGTCATGAGCGCGCCATCGCTTGTCATAGCAGTCCCTTCAAAAGGACGGCTCAAAGAGAAGGCCGCGAGCCTGTTCAAGGCTGCCGGTTTTCAGCTTCGCGTGAAGGGACACGAGCGCGGCTATCGCGGCCAGCTCGAAGGATTGCCGGATGTGGAGGTGGAGTACACATCCGCTGCGGAAATCGTACACCAACTGCGCTCAGGCCGCGTGCATCTCGGCATTACGGGCGAGGATCTTGTGCGCGAAAGCGTGCACGACGTGGAGAGTCATGTCGAGTTCCTCACGCCTCTGAACTTCGGCCACGCCGACGTCATTGTGGCTGTGCCGCAATGCTGGCTCGACGTATCGCGAATGGCAGACCTGGAGGATGTGGCCGAGCAGTTTGCCCGTGGCCACGGCCGGGGACTGCGTGTCGCCACCAAATACATGAATCTCACACGGCGGTTCTTCGCGCAGAAGGGCGTCACGGGGTACCGTATTGTCGAAAGCGTTGGGGCGACGGAGGCGACGCCGACGATCGGTACGTCCGAGCTCATTGTCGACATCACCAGCACCGGCACGACGTTGAAGGCAAACAATCTGAAAGTTCTTGAGGACGGTCTGATTCTGAAATCGCAGGCGCATCTCTTAGCGGCGAAGCGTGCAATTTGGGACGGCCGGGCCAATGAGCTCAGGTCGGCGATCTTCGCGGCGCTGTCGACTTAATCACGTTTTCGTTGGAGTGCCTGGCAGCATGCCAAGGGGGCGGCTACGCTTCGTCGGTCATGCAGATCACGTTCGAAAATCAGATCACCGCGCCGGTGCCCGTCGCTTGGTCTTTTCTGTACGACGATACCAAATTGCCGCTTTGGATGACGGAAGTGGTCGATATCTCTTACCCTGACGGTCGGAACAGCGAAGATCCCGTCGGCACGCGCTTCCGTCAGACGTTGAAGGAGGGCGGGCATGAGAAGACATATGACGGATTGATCACGGCATATGATCCCGAGCGTTTGCTCGGCGTGCGTTTAACGGATGGCCGGTTCGGCGTCGACGTGCGCTACAAGCTAGCTCCGACTGAACGAGGAACACAGCTCGACTACACGGCCGACCTTACCTTGCAGTCGCTGCTCGCGAAGGTCCTCGGCTTTCTATTCAAGCCGCTGACCATGAGTATTCTCAGGCGCCAAATGGCCAATCTAAAGCGCGTCGCCGAGCAGGCTGCGTCGTGAGCATTCTGCATCGCTACGAAAGGTGGGTCTTCTGATGCTTCGTATTCTTGCAGCCAGCGTCATTGTTTTCGCAACAACCGCTATAGCCGCGGCCGCGCCCGCGCGTATCGTGATCCTCACAAGCGCCGAAGCGGCAGATGACTGGCGGCTCTGCGAAGTCGGGAGTCAGCGAGCGCAGGGGCTGCGCTACAACTACCTCGGAGACAAAGCCGCGAAGTCGTTCTTTTCCGAAGAGGCGCCGCCTGCGTATTTCTTTGCTGTAACGCCCACGACAGTTGCCACGGCAACGCCCGCCTCTTGGAGCTGGCGCAAGCCGATCATTAACTATTCAGTGCTGCCACAAAGCGACCCGAAGAAGCTCGAGGAAGCATTGCACGCCCGTACGCGCGAGGCCGCAGGCAACATCCTCAACAATCCCGCGCTCAGGGATAAGACGATCGTGATGGTTTGGGACCGCCGGCACATCGCCGATCCCGAGTACGAGGCGAGATTCGAGCGGGAGGCCGCGGTGACACTCCGACAGCTGTTTCGCCTCGACATTCTACCGGGCGTGCCGCTCGAGTGGCCCGCAGACAATAACGACTACTTTTGGATTATCGATTTTCCGAAGAACTCTAACGTCCCACTCAAGTTCGAGATGGTGAAGCAGGACTTTGGAAAGTCGTTCCCAAAAGTGCCGGCCAATGAGTGGGGCGAGTCGTCGAACCTGCCCGCTGATAGTGGTTGTCGAGCCACGCGCTAACTTCGCTTAGACGAAAAAAGGGCCGCCCCATCGGGACGGCCCTTTCGTTTCTTAACCTCGATGGCGTGGACTACATCATGCCCATGCCGTCCATGCCGCCCGGAGGCATTGGCATGGGCTCATCCTTCTTCGGTGTCTCGGCAACGCCGGCCTCCGTCGTGATGAGAAGTCCCGCGACGGACGCCGCATCCTGCAGCGCGGTGCGGACGACCTTGGCGGGGTCAATGATGCCTTTGGCGATCAGATCGACATAGGTATCGTTTTGGGCGTCGTAGCCGAAGGTCGGCGACTTCTGCTCGATAACCTTCCCGACAACGATAGAGCCTTCGACACCCGCATTCTCGGCGATCTGTCGAATTGGTGCCTGGAGCGCGCGGCGAACGATGTTGACGCCGGCTTCCTGGTCGTCGTTCTCTCCTTTGGCCTTCAACGACTTTGACGCATGAAGCAGAGCGACGCCGCCGCCGGGCACAATGCCTTCCTCGACGGCTGCGCGGGTTGCGTTCAGCGCATCGTCAACGCGGTCCTTCTTTTCCTTCACTTCAATCTCGGTGGCGCCGCCGACCTTGATCACCGCAACACCGCCTGCCAGCTTAGCGAGACGCTCTTGCAGCTTTTCACGGTCGTAGTCCGACGTGGTGTCTTCGATCTGTTGACGGATTTGAGACACGCGTGCCTCGATAGCGTCCTTCTTGCCGCCGCCACGAACAATAGTCGTATCGTCCTTGGTGATGCTGACGCGCTTGGCCTTGCCCAGCATGTCGACTGTGACGTTTTCAAGCTTGATCCCCAAATCCTCGGAAATCATTTCACCACCGGTCAGGATGGCGATGTCCTGCAACATCGCCTTCCGGCGATCGCCGAAGCCTGGCGCCTTTACAGCCGCGACCTTCAGACCACCGCGCAGCTTGTTGACCACCAGTGTGGCGAGCGCTTCACCTTCGACGTCTTCGGCGATGATGAGAAGCGGACGGCCCGACTGCACAACCGACTCAAGCAGCGGCAGCATGGCCTGTAACCCCGATAGCTTCTTTTCGTAAATGAGAATGTATGGGTTCTCGAGTTCCGTCGTCATCTTCTCGGCATTTGTGACGAAGTAGGGCGAGATGTAGCCACGATCGAACTGCATGCCTTCGACAACCTCGAGCTCGGAGTCCAAGCTCTTGGCTTCCTCGACGGTGATGACACCCTCATTCCCAACTCTCTTCATCGCCTGGGCGATCATGTCGCCAATGGCTTTCTCGCCATTGGCAGAGATGGTGCCGACCTGCGCGATTTCCGAGGAGCCCGAGACTTCTTGCGACTTCTTCTGGATGGTGCCGACGACCTCGGCGACGGCCTTGTCGATTCCGCGCTTGAGATCCATTGGGTTCATCCCCGCGGCTACCGCCTTCAAGCCTTCACGCACGATCGCCTGGGCAAGAACGGTCGCCGTTGTCGTGCCGTCACCAGCCGTCTCGTTTGTTTTGGACGCGACTTCCTTAAGCATCTGCGCGCCCATGTTCTCGAACTTGTCCTCGAGCTCGATCTCCTTGGCCACGGTGACACCGTCTTTGGTGGTGCGTGGGGCGCCGAACGACTTGTCCAGGATAACGTTGCGGCCCTTGGGGCCCAGCGTCACCTTCACAGCGTCAGCAAGCACATCGACACCCTTGAGCATGCGCTCACGGGCCTCGGCGGCAAATACAACGTCTTTTGCTGCCATTGAACTACTCTCCGTTCTGGATCAATCCTCCGCGGCGCCGACTCATCGGCGTTTCCGCAAGTGGACCAACTAATTTGATTGGGTCTTGGGTTAGCTAAGAACGCCCATGATGTCCGACTCCTTCATGATGAGAAGGTCATCGCCATCGATCTTGACTTCGGTTCCCGACCACTTGCCGAACAGCACTTTGTCGCCCTTCTTGACGTCAAGGGGGTGCACTTTGCCATCGTCACCGATGGCGCCGGGGCCTGCTGCGACGACTTTGCCGGTCTGCGGCTTCTCTGCCGCCGTATCCGGAATGATGATCCCGCCTTTGGTCTTTTGCTCTTCCTCAAGCCGCTTGACCACCACGCGGTCATGCAAGGGACGGAATTTCATGACTATACGCTCCTATCCTCTGGAAATGTGCGAATTAGCACTCAGGCCTCCCGAGTGCCAGCGGTTCCGCTTGTACGCAGGCCTCTGTCACGCGTCAAGGCACGCAAAGTCTGTTGTGCGCAAGGATTTGCACAAGACTTACGCCCCTCCTGGCGTCAGCCGCTAGCCGACCAGATAGGGGCTCTGCCGACCGGTTGCAATGTGATCCTTATAGCGACCTGTGACGCGGGACAGCCTTTGTGCCGCTGCCGCGCGCGTTCCGCATTTGCACAATGCGGGCGAGTCTCCTAGGGGCGCAGCAGCCAATTTGATGTTGCTTTGCAATAGCCTCTCACTCATGCTTTTTTAGTTGGGGGCGCATGAGAAGCCAGGACCGACCGGAACGCCGAGGCCATCTCTTCGTTGGAATCTTGTCCGGTTGAGCGGGTTTTGACGGCATCCCGTGCCGCTTGAGGAGGGCCCGCAATGCTCAATGTGATCGTTCTCGTGGCAATGGCCGTGACGGCGGCTGCCTTTGGCGCCGGCCTGACCATGCAGGCCGGATTGCCGCTGCTGCCGGTTCTTATCGGCGCCACCGCCTTGTTCTTGGTGATGGCGACGACGTTTCTGCGCGGTGGACGTGGCGGCGGGGCCGTTAGTAGTGACCGCCTTGATGATCTGGAGCAGGCGCTAGAGGTGATCGACATCGACCTCCAGCGTCTCGATCGCGTTGAAGACGGGATGACCCGGGTCAATGCGCTGAACGATAAAGTCGAAAAGCTCGATAAGCACGTGGCGAGCGGCGCGGGCTCCGCGGATCTCCAGCAGGTTTACGATCGGATTGAGACGGTTCGTGCGGAAGTGACGAATGAGAGCCGTGCGCAGCGCCAAAAAATCATCAACGACCTGGGCGCCTTGGAAAATCTTATCGCCCAGACGGTCGGTCGTGCACCGGCAGCCGCTGCTGTCGCGGCGCCCGCAATGGCGGCAATGACTGCTGCAGATAGGGAGCCGGAACTCGAGCCGGCGTCTCCCACCCTTTTCGAGCCAGCGCCCGTGGAAGAACCTGAGCTCGTGATCGAACCTGAGGCCGAGCCCGAACAGATCGCCGAGCTGGAACCGGAGCTCATCGCCGAGCCTGAAGCAGAGGTTATTGCGGAGCCGGAAGCGGAGTTGGTCGTTGAACGCGAAGTCGTTGCTGAAGTTTCTGAAAACGCCGCGGAAAGCGTGGTCGAGCCCACGTCGCAAGAGCCATCACAGCCCGAGCAGGACGAGGCCGCCGAAATCGAGACCGCCGAGGCAGAAGAACTCGTCGATGTCATGGAAGCCGCCGATGCCGAAATCAGCGCCGAGCTCGACGAGGGCGACGGTGTAGACAAACCTGATTCCGAAGCCATCAACGATCCGGGTGCTGAAACCAGCCTTAAGGAGGGCTCGCTGGCTGCGGCGCTTGCTGGTGTGCAGGCCGAGGCAGGGTTGGAGCTAGCACCTGAGCCGGAGTCTGCATCTGAACCAGAATCTGCGCCTGAGCCAGAGCCTCAACCGGAAGAAGACTCTGATGCGACAGAGTATGACTTCGCGGATGAGGATGATGATGACGCGATGCTTGAGATCATTCGACATGGTATCGAGCAGGGCAGGGTAGACCTCTATTTGCAGCCCACGCTGACACTGCCTGGGCGCAAGGTTCGCTTCTTCGAAGGCCTGACACGCATCCGCAAAAGCGACGGCGAGATCGTTATGCCTGGCGATTACATGCCGGTGGCGAAGCGTTCGGCGCTGATGCCGCTAATCGACAACGTGCTGGTCGTCCGTGCTGTTCAGGTTTTGCGGCGTCTTGGCCCCGACGCGCCGATCGAACGCGTCTTCGCCAATATCTCCATGCACTCGCTGTTGGATGTCGACTATTTCCCTGAACTGGTCGAATTCATGGAAGAGAACGCCGGTTTAAGCGAACGCTTGGTTTTCGAGATCAACCAGGCCGAGATGCAAGGGCTGAGCGAAAAGGAACTTAGCTGTCTCGATCCATTGAGCGCTCTGGGCTTCGGTTTCTGCCTCGACAACGTCGTCGATCTGGAGGCAGGCTTGGACGGGTTGGCCGATCGTAATTTCCGGTTCGTAAAAATCAGCGCGGCCGAATTCTTGGAAGGACCTGGACGCAAAGCCGCCGAGCTCAAGCGGCGCCTCGATTCCGCGGGCGTCCAACTGATTATCGAGAAGGTCGAGAATGAGGGCGACGTTGCGACCCTCGTCGACCAGGGCATAGCGCTCGCCCAAGGCCATCTGTTCGCTGAACCAGCGCCCATGAACGCAGCGCTCTCTCGCGAGCTCTCGAATGCTGGCGCGAGCTAGCATCTAGAGCGCGTCGGCATTCCGGTGCGACGGAGATGCGACGGCACTACTGCGACCCGCTTATTCACCTGTCTCCAGGTCGCGCTTCAATTCTTCGTCTTCCACGTCGTCGCCATCGGTAATTGCGCGATCTGGCACCGGGATCATCTCCCCTCCAGATTTGGTCTTCGGGACCTCGTCAGGCTCCAGGTCCTTCTCGATAGCGCTGTCTTCCTCATCCATGATCGGCACAACCAGTGACAGACCGGACACAGCGGGCTGCGGCCCGAAAGCCAGGGCCGAGCTGCCGGAGAGCGCGAAAACACCAAGCCCCCCTGTGGCGACAAATCCTGCAATCAACACGGTCCGATTAAAACGGAACATCTGACTCTCCTTGCGGTGGTTGGTTGTTTCCTCAGGGCAAGCATAGCACTGGCGCGTCAATGGTTGGAGCGCTTCGACAGGCCGCATCCGCAATCCTTGACCCGCAGGCGCCAAGCCTCTAACCGAGCGCTATGGACGCTTCTCTAAAGATTCCCGTGATCGACTCCATTCGCGAAATTGGCGGCAGCCGCCGAGCCTGGTTCGTCGATATCTGGGGTGTCATGCACAATGGGCGCGATGCCTTCACAGATGCTTCCGTTGCGACCCGGGCTTTTCGGGATAGCGGCGGCGTGGTCGTGCTGCTCTCCAATTCGCCGCGGCCGAGTCCGGCTCTGCAGGACCAGCTGCGCCTTATCGGCGTTCCGGACGACGCTTATGACGCCACCGTGTCATCGGGCGACCTGACGCGTCACGAGCTGGGTAAGCACAAGGACGCACGCGTCTTCCATCTCGGTCCGGCCCGTGATTTGCCGATCTTCGATCAGGCGGCGGTGTCGTTGACGAGCCCGGAGGAGGCGGAGCTGATCGTGTGCTCCGGTCTGTTTGACGACCAGGTCGAGACGCCGGAGGACTATGTGGACCTGCTGTCGAGCCTTGCTGCGCGCAACCTGCCGATGATCTGCGCCAACCCGGACCACAAAGTCGAAAGCGGCCATCGTCTCATCTACTGCGCGGGCGCTCTTGCCGCAGCCTATGAGAGCCTGGGTGGGGACGTCATCTATGCGGGCAAGCCGCATTTGCCGGTCTATGAATTGGCCTTCGAGACCGCTTCTCAAATAGCTGCGGCCCGCGGCGAAACGATTACGAAATCCGACGTTCTGGCAATTGGCGACGGCGCCAAGACCGACATCATTGGCGCAGGCGTTTTCGGCGTGCCGTCTGTCTTCGTGGCAAGCAAGCTCCATGCGCCCGACGAAAGCGTCGGGCTCCTAGACTCCGAGCACTTGGCGGCACTCTTTGCGGAGGAGCCAAGCCCGCCGATCGCGGCAACCCATGGGCTGCGGTGGTAGGTCAAACATGCTGATCGAGCTAAACTGCGCGGCCGTTCGCTTTGGGGCTAGGATCGTGCGTCGAAAGCGGATTCAATCTTCGACTTCAAAGCGCCCGCGTTGAACGGCTTCAGGAGATAGTCGTCCACGCCGGCGCGCTTCGCGGCGACTTCGTGTTCGGACGTGCCGTCTGCCGTGACCATGATGAAAGGTGTGCGAGACAGATCGCCATCCGCGCGGACCTCCCGCAAGAGATCGTAGCCGGTCATCGGTTCCATATTCCAATCGGAGATGATGAGGCCGTAATGCCGTTCGCGCATCATTTCGAGCGCCTCGCCTCCGTCGCTTGCGCCGTCCACGTCGATGAAACCGAGCTGTCTGAGGCAGTTGCGGATGATCCGGAGCATCATGTTGTAGTCGTCGACGACCAGCACAGGCATATTGAAATCGAGGGCCATTGCCGTCCTCCGTCAGCCTGGATCAAGCCTAGGAACTATCGATTAAGAATGTATTAAGCTACTGTTTTTCATAAACTTTCTTTGGATTCTGTCTGTCGGTCGAGACGTATTGCGGTGCGGCAAGGCCTTCGCTATTTTGCGCCCCTCTTAAGAACACCGACACCGCAGGGAGTACATCGAATGAGCCTCGATCACGGCTATTATCTGGAAGATTTGTCCCCCGGAATGGAGGCTAGTGTCTCCAAGACCGTGACGAACGAGGACATTACAAAGTTTGCGGAGCTCTCTGGCGACATCAATCCCGTTCACCTGAACGAGGAGTTTGCGGCCGGAACGATCTTCAAGAAGCGCATCGCGCACGGCTTCCTGACCGGCTCTTTGTTCTCGACGGTGCTTGGCACCAAGCTGCCAGGGCCCGGTTGTGTGTATATGTCTCAGACCATGAAATTCAAAGGTCCCGTCTTCATTGGTGATGAACTCGTCGCCACCTGCACCGTGACCAATGTGGATACGGAAAAGGGGCGCGTCTCCTTCGATTGTGTCTGTGCGGCTAACGGGAAGCCCGTCCTGGTGGGCGAGGCGCTAATGATGGTCTCGCGCAGGCCTACTGGCGACTAGGCTACCGCAAGCAGAAGGGTTTCCGATGGACATCGTCCGCTCCTGGCGGGAAACACCGCCTGACGTGCAAGGCGCGGTCCTGGCCATCGGAAATTTCGACGGGGTTCATCGCGGCCACCAGGCCGTGCTCGGCGTTGCCAAAGCGATCGCCGCTGCTGAGGGCCGAAAGGCAGGGGCAGTGGTTTTCGAGCCGCATCCGTGGGAGTTTTTCGCTCCGAGCCGGCCGTTCTTCCGGCTAACACCGTTGCCAGTGAAGTTGGAATTGCTCGAGGCTCTCGACCTCGACGTTGTTTTCGCCCTGCCATTCGATCGAGCGCTCGCGGATCTCTCGGCCGATGACTTCGCAGAGGGTGTTCTGGGTAAGGCATTCGGAGCCCGTCATGTGGTGGTCGGGTATGACTTCGTTTACGGCAAAGGAAGGACGGGCACGGTCACGCACCTTGCGGCCTCGGGCGAGGCGGCCGGCTATGGCGTCGACGTGGTCGAGCCTGTTCAGCTTGGGGATGCGACGGTTTTCTCATCCAGCGCTATCCGTGACCATCTGTCCAAAGGGCGCGTCCGGGAAGCCGCCGAACAGCTGGGCTACTGGTGGCGCGCGCGTGGTTCGGTCGCGCATGGCGCAGGGCGAGGCCATGGGCTTGGCTTCCCAACAGTGAATTTCAAGCTTCTGCCAGGCCAAGATGTCTGTCACGGGATCTATGCCATGCGCGTGCACCACGCAGGAGGGCGGCACGATGCTGCGGGCTATGTCGGCCCTCGGCCCACATTCGGCGTAGGCGAACCGGCACTAGAGGCATTTTTGTTCGACTTCTCGGGCGATCTCTACGATCAGACCATCGAGGTGGAATTCATCGATTTCATCCGTCCGGATGAGGTCTTTCCCTCCGGCGAGGCTCTTGCGGCACAGATGGCAAAAGACTGTGAGGCCGCGCGCACAGTCTTGGCAAGCGTGGAGGCGCACGATCCCATGCGGCAGTTCCCCCTTGGCGCCGCTCTGGCCACGCGGACACTGGATTGTCTCTAGCCCCGTTGCTAGAACGCCTCGCACATCGAATCGCGCCTGCGCGATCCAACTCTGGCGGAATTAGGAATTATGGTGACCAAGTCGAAAAGCGGTAAGAGCGCCGCCAGCCCCGCGCCCCATGCGTCGGGTTCGCCGCAGACGGATCGGGATTGGAGCGAAACGCTATTTCTTCCCAAGACTGATTTTCCGATGAAGGCGGGATTGCCTAAGCGTGAGCCAGAGTTGCTGCAACGTTGGGCCGAGATGGGACTCTATGAGCGGCTGCGCGAGAAAGGCCGGGGTCAGGAGATGTTTGTCCTGCATGATGGACCGCCTTACGCGAACGGCCATCTTCACATCGGCCACGCGCTCAACAAGATTCTGAAAGACGTGATCTGTCGGTCCCAGTCCATGATGGGCAAGGATGCCAACTACGTGCCCGGCTGGGACTGTCACGGCCTTCCTATCGAGTGGAAGGTCGAAGAAGAGAAGTACCGTTCAAAGGGCAAGGCCAAACCAGACTTCAGCGACTCCGAAGCCATTGTCGCGTTTCGCCGCGAGTGCCGCGCATACGCAGCGCACTGGCTGGACGTTCAGCGAGATGAGTTCAAACGTCTCGGCATCGAAGGCGATTGGGACGATCCGTACACCACAATGAACTATGGGGCGGAGTCCACCATTGCGCGCGAGCTGATGAAGTTCGCCATGAATGGGCTACTGTATCGCGGCTCGAAACCTGTGATGTGGTCCGTGGTGGAGCGGACGGCCCTCGCGGAGGCCGAGGTCGAGTATCAGGAGATCGAGAGCCCGGCGATCTACGTGAAGTTCCCGGTCATGTCTGGGCCCAAAGGCAGTTCGATTGCTGGTCCCTTGGGTGAGGCGTCGGTCGTGATCTGGACCACGACGCCGTGGACGATTCCGGGCAACCGCGCCATTTCCTTTTCGCCGTCCATCGCTCACGGCCTCTATGAGGTTACTGAAGCGCCCGAGGACAATTGGGCCAAGGTCGGTGAGAAGCTGATCCTGGCCGACGCGTTGGCAGAAACGATCAAGGGCGCCGCGCGCATCGAGGAATGGACGAGGCTGCAAGATGTCACGCCGGATGTCTTGATTGAGGTCGAGTGCGCGCACCCGTTGCGAGATGAAGACACCTACCTGTTCAAAGTACCTCTGCTCGCAGGCGATCATGTCACGGAGGATGCCGGCACCGGCTTTGTGCACACAGCGCCGGGCCATGGCGCGGACGACTACAATATTTGGGTCGAAAGCGAAGGGCTTCTCCGAGATCGCGGCATCGATAAAACAATTCCGTTTACTGTCGACGAGGCCGGTTTCTTCACGAGCGATGCACCTCGCTTCGAGGGTAAGCGCGTCGTCAACGACAAGGGCAAATTCGGCGACGCCAATGAGACGGTCATCCGTGCGCTTGTAGAGGCCAAAGCGTTGTTGGCTCGCGCCCGCTATCGCCACGACTACCCGCATTCCTGGCGGTCCAAAAAGCCCATCATCTACCGTGCGACGCCCCAATGGTTCATTGCCGTGGACGAGGGATTTGACTTGGGTGGCACGTTGCGGTCGCGCGCGATGGACGCCATTGAGAAGACGCGTTTCGTCCCGCCGCAGGGTGAGAAGCGGATCAAGGGTATGGTGGAAACGCGGCCCGACTGGGTGGTCTCGCGCCAGCGCGCGTGGGGCGTGCCCATTACCGTCTTCGTGCACAAGGAGACCGGCGAGGTAATCCCACGCCGAGACTTCAATGCATCGGGCGAGCTTATCGATCGGATCGCGACCGCTTTCGAGTCCGAGGGTGCCGACGCGTGGTTCGTCGAGGGTGCGAAGAAGCGCTTCCTAGAAGGACTCGTTGATGACCCAGAAGCCTGGGACAAAGTCGGAGATATTTTGGACGTTTGGTTCGACTCTGGATCGACCCACGCGTTCGTGCTCGAGCAGCGCCCGGATCTGAAATGGCCCGCCTCGCTCTATCTTGAAGGGTCCGACCAGCATCGCGGTTGGTTCCAGTCGGCGCTGCTGGAAGCGTGCGGCACGCGCGGTCGGGCGCCATTTGACGAGGTTCTTACCCATGGTTTCGTCAACGATGAAGACGGGCGGAAGATGTCCAAGTCGCTTGGGAACGTGGTTTCGCCCCAAGACGTGATTCGCCAGTCCGGTGCGGAAATCCTTCGGCTGTGGGCCATGAGTTCCGACTACGCCGACGACTTGCGTATCGGGCCCGACATCATCAAAGCGAATGTCGACTCATACCGCCGTATACGGAACACTTTGCGATTCCTTTTGGGCAATCTGGCCCACTATCGCGAGGACTCCACGGTTGCGTATAAGGAGATGCCGGAGCTTGAACGCTACTTGCTCTCTCGCATCGCCGAACTCGACGTCTTGGTGCGTGAGGGCTACATCGCGTACGATTTCAAGAGGGTCTTCCACGCGCTTTTGAATTTCTGCGTCAACGATCTCTCGGCGTTCTACTTCGATATACGTAAAGACGCGCTCTACTGTGATCCGATCAACAGCCTGCAACGGCGTGCATCGCTGACCGTCCTCGATCGGCTCTTCTCCGCGCTGACTGCTTGGTTTGCGCCCATGCTGTGCTTTACGATGGACGAGGCATGGATGACGCGTTTTCCAAACGACTCGGGGTCTGTGCATCTGCGTGACTTTCCCAATGTGCCGGACGACTGGGACAACCAGGCGCTTGGCGCAAAGTGGAACAAGGTTCGTCAAGTCCGGCGCGTTGTCACCGGCGCGCTGGAGGTCGAGAGACGAGAAGGCCGTATCGGATCAAGCTTGGAGGCCGCACCAAAAATCCATGTTTCGGACGACGAGCTAATGAGCGCAGTCGACGAGCTCGATCTGGCAGAGATTGCAATCACGAGTGCGGCAAGTCTCATAGCGGGCGAGGGGCCTGCAGATGCTTTCCGCCTTGAGGACGTGCCGGGCGTAGCCGTGGTTTTTACGCGCGCTGAAGGCACGAAATGTGCACGTTCCTGGAAGATCCTTCCTGAAGTGGGGACGGATCCAGAATTCCCGACACTGTCGCCGAGGGATGCAGAAGCCGTGCGTCAGTTCGACCAAGTCCTTCGGAAGGCGGGTTAGCGCCATGGTTCGTCACTGGCTGTGGGGGACTTACTCGCCGTTCGGATTTGTGGTCGCTGCCTTGGTCATTTTGGCAGACCAGGGTTCCAAACTCTGGCTGTTGCATGTGTATGACATTGCGGGGCGCACCAAAAATGGTCCCGTCGAACCGTTCCCCTATTTTCAGCTTCACATGGTGTGGAACCCCGGCGTGAGCCTTGGGCTGATGCCCCAAGATACGACCATGGGTCGTATCGGACTTCTGTTATTTTCTTTGGTTGTCTCAGTGGCGCTTGTCATCTGGCTGGCGCGTGCGACATCGACCCTGACAGCGCTTTCTCTCGGCCTTATCCTTGGCGGTGCTATCGGGAATGCAATTGACCGGGCTTCGTACGGAAGGGTTGCGGACTTTTTCTATATCGACATCCGCTGGATCGACATTTGGCCAATCAAATACATGTTCGACTACGTATTTAACGTTGCGGACGTTGCCATCGTTGTCGGGGTGATCGGACTCCTGTATGAATCGCTGTTCGGGGGTCACAAAAAGGCCGGAAACCCCTCTAAAATGTAAGCAAATCCGGGTTTTGCCGGATTTGAGGGGAGCTTGTGGGGTACATCATAGCCACAAACGCCAGACGCGGGCTTGGAAACATCGCGGCAGCTGTTGCGTGCGCGGTGCTTCTTGGCGGTTGTGGCGGCGTCGAGCTCGAAGGCAAGGTCTTCGACTATGCGGGGCTTTCCGGCACAGTCGGTGGCCAGAAGCCCGACCCCACCATGAACACGCGGGCGCCATTGATGGTCCCCCCGAATACGCAAAGGCTTCCCGCTCCGACGGAAAGCCGGTCCGTGGCAGCGAGCCGGCAGGATTGGCCGGACGACCCGGAAAAGGTTCGAGTGCGTGAGGTCGAACAGCAAAAGGCCGCAGCTGCCGAGGTGGAAGCAAAGGCTGATCCGCTGAACGCGTACGCAGGCAAGGAAACGTTGCTCGACAAGCTTTTCAGTGGCGGAAAGAAGAAGACGGTAGAGGAACCCGTCCCCGACGTGCCGGAACCCGATGCGTCGGATGCCATACCGGGTACGTCCGTCGTGACGACACAGCGGGGCATCACGCCGCATCAATCACAGGCGCCGCTTCCAAATCAGAATACAGAAGCGTTCCAGCCCGCGGTGCCGAACAGCTACAAGACGGAGTCCAACAACAATCGGGCGCTCTACTAGCCCGCACCTTATTCTTCGCGCCTATCGATCGGTTCGGCCCACAAAGTCCGCTCGGGCCTAAGAAACCTTGCAAATCTGTAAGTTTAGCCGCTGCGAATTGGCGATTAGACTAGGCTGAAGCGACACGTCATAAGACCGACATAGTAGGGTGATGCTCAGACGGCGTCGCGAGCGCGATGGCACTTATGCGTCATCTGATCAAGCCTTCCTTCAAAGGTGCGATAAATGTTTGAACAATGGATCGCCGCGTCCCGCTTGAGGGCCGGTCTGGTCGTAACCCTGGTGAGCCTATCAATGCCAGTTGCCACCGTTGCTGCTCAGGCGGAAAAGACTTCTCCGCCGGCTCCTTCATCTCACACGGCTGCCAAGAAGGCCTTCGAATACACACTCGAAAATGGGCTAGACGTCGTTGTCATTCCGGACCACCGCGCCCCCGTCGTCACGCAAATGGTCTGGTACAAAGTCGGCGCAGCCGACGAGCCGCCTGGTGTCTCCGGCATCGCGCACTTCCTCGAACATCTCATGTTCAAAGGGACCGAAAAGATCCCTGCGGGTGAATTCTCAAAGATCGTGGCCCGCAAAGGGGGGGACGATAATGCGTTCACGAGCCAAGACGTGACCGCCTATCACCAACGCGTAGCCAGCGATCGGCTCGCCTCGGTGATGGAGATGGAGGCGGATCGCATGGCCAATCTGCGTCTGAGTCAGAACGATGTGAACACCGAACGCGACGTGATTCTCGAGGAGCGCCGCTCGCGGGTCGACAACGATCCGAGCAGTCTACTCCAGGAGCAGATGATGGCTGCCCTGTACCGGAACCATCCCTACGGCATTCCGGTCATCGGCTGGGAGCACGAAATTCGGCAACTCGATCGAGAGGACGCGCTCGCCTTCTACGACCGGTTTTATGCACCGCATAATGCCATTTTGGTGGTTGCTGGTGATGTGGAGCCGGATGAGGTTTTTGCTCTCGCCAAAGAGACCTTTGGAAAAATACCGCGCGGCGACAAGTCGATCGTGCGCGAGCGCCCCACTGAGCCCGACCATGAGTCGTCGGTAACGGTTACGCTTGAGGACCCCCGGGCGGGACGCACCACGTTGCAGCGTTACTATATCGCTCCAGGATATGCTTCGGCGAAGCCCGGCGAAGCCGAGGCGCTCGACCTACTCGCTCGGATCATGACTCATGGAAGCACGAGCCGTGTCTACCAGAGCTTGGTCGTTAAAGAGAAAGCTGCTGCTTCCGCCGGTGGTTGGTACTCGGACACTGGATTAGATTCCGGGCGCATTGGCTTTTACGCGATTGCTGGAGAGGACGACACGCCTGAGCAGATGGAAGCTGCAATCGAACAGGTCATCGAAGACATACGGAAAAATGGTGTGACCCAAGAGGAGTTGGACCGGGCGCGCGCCGGACTATTGGCCGAGTACGTTTATTCATCGGACTCAATTTCGCGCATGGCGAGACAGTATGGCTGGCGCTTGAGCACGGGGCTCTCCATCGAGGACATCGAGGACTGGCCGAACCGCATCAAGGCTGTGACGGTCGACGATTGTCTCAAGGTCGCGCGGGAGTATCTTGTAGATGAGAACTCAGTGACCGGTATTCTGAAGCCGTCGCAAGAGCAAAGCAGCCGCATTGAAGAAAAACCCCTACCTGCAGCCAGTAATGATAAGTCGTAAGGTGCCGATAACGATCCGCAAATCGCTTGTGGGGGTGTGCTTGACCTTAGCTCTAGCGGCTCAAGGTGCGCTTTCACCCTCGGCCATGGCACAAAAGGCGTTGCAAGACCCGACCGTGCCGGCGGCCGAAGAGACCTCTCAAGGAAAGATGATGAACATCCAAGAAGTCACGAGTCCGGGCGGCATCAAGGCCTGGCTCGTGGAAAGTCATGCGAATCCATTGATCGCGATCCGTTTCGCGTTTATCGGCGGCGCGGCTCAGGATGCTCCGGACAAGGAGGGACAAGCGTACTTTGTGACCTCCATGCTCGACGAGGGCGCAGGTGATCTCGACGCCACCGCATTCCAGGAGCGTGCGCAGTCGCTTGCCATGCGCCTGGACTTCGATGCCAGTCGCGACGTGATGCTCGGCTCTCTTCAGACCCTCACCGAGAACAAGGACGAGGTGTTTGAACTTGCTCGTCTCGCGATGACAGAGCCGCGCTTCGACGAAGGCGCAATGGCGCGCGTGAGAGCGCAGATCTTGGCCGGCCTGAAATACGACGAAAATGATCCATCCACGGTTGCCTCCTTGGCCTGGGACCGTATTGCGTTCCGCGACCATCCATATGGCCGCCCCGTTAAGGGCACACGCTCTTCGGTTGGTGCAATGTCCACGGACGACTTGCGCGACTATGTTCGCCGTGTCTTTGCGCGGGATAAACTTATTGTGTCGGCCGTTGGAGACATCACGCCAGAGGAGCTCGGCGAAGCGCTAGACACGCTGTTTGGCGATCTCCCTCAGCAGTCTGATTTGCGCGACATAGAAGATGCCCAGCCGCCTCTCGGCCCCACGCGCGAGGTCATCCAAATGGAGGTTCCGCAGTCCGTTGCGCAGTTCGGTTTTCGCGGTATACCACGGCACGACGACGACTTTATCGCGGCATACATCCTGAACTACATCATCGGCGGCGGTGGTTTTTCGTCACGTCTCATGGAAGAAGTCCGGGAAAAACGGGGTCTCGCCTATTCGGTGAACTCTCACCTTTTCCCGTACCGCCACGGGTCGGTGTTCGTTGGCAACGTCGCGACGAAGAACGAAGCGGTGGGGCAGTCCTTGGATGTAATCCGGGCTGAGCTGGAGGATGTGGCTGAGAACGGCCTCACAGAGGCCCAGTTAAACGATGCGCAGTCCTATCTGACCGGGGCCTATGCATTGCGGTTTGAATCGTCTAGCAGCATCGCCAACCAGCTCCTATGGATCCAGATCGAGAATCTCGGCATCGACTATGTTGCGAAGCGCAACGGGCTAATCGAGGCCGTGACCCTAGAGGATATCAAGCGCGTTGCTGCTCGGCTTCTCGCACCGGACCAGCTGATCACAACAATCGTCGGTCAGCCTGTTGAAGAACCCGTGCCAGAGGGCGCGCCGGGCTAGGCTCCCCAGCACACGAATCGGCTAAGCTACGGCTCGCGACCGGTGGAGCTTTCCCCCCGGGCGGATCGAGGCCGGGCCTTTGGGTCGAGACATCTGGGTCAACACATGGCCATTCGTCAGCTGCCGCCGAACCTCATTAATCGCATTGCTGCGGGCGAGGTGGTCGAGCGGCCCGCGAGCGTCGTCAAGGAATTGGTGGAGAACGCGATCGATGCTGGTGCGTCCAGCATCGATGTAACGGTGAACGGTGGGGGCCTCCAGCTTATCCGGGTCGCCGACGATGGCAGCGGCATGGGCCAGGGCGACTTGGCGCTTGCCATCGAGCGGCACGCGACGTCGAAGCTCAAAGACGACGATCTATCCCATATTCTGACGCTGGGCTTCCGGGGAGAGGCCTTGCCGTCTATCGGCGCTGTCGCGAGGCTTCGCATCACCAGCCGCGAGCAAGGAGAGGGCGAGGCTTACACAATCGAAGTGGACGGCGGCAGAAGTGCGCCGCTCAAGCCTGCCGCCCGAGCCGCCGGCACAGATGTAGAAGTGCGCGACCTCTTCTACGCCACGCCCGCGCGGCTCAAATTCATGAAGTCCGAACGCGCCGAAACCGCAGCCATTGCCGATGCTGTGAAGCGTCTGGCTCTTGCCCATCCTGAGGTCGCCTTCTCGCTGTCGAATGGCGCGCGCACTACTTTGCGTATGGAGGCATGTCCGCCTGGGCTCCTCGATCATACCTTGTCGCGTCTCGGGCGCATTCTCGGTACCGAGTTTGTGGATGACGCGCTTCCTGTTTCCGCGGCGCGTGGCAATGTCGCAGTTGAGGGATACGCGGGGCTGCCCACTCTCCACCGGCCGAATGGGCTAAGTATCTATCTTGTGGTGAATGGACGTCCTGTTCGCGATCGTCTGATCGCCGGAACGGTTCGCGCGGCCTATGGGGACCTTGTGCCCCGTGGACGATATCCCATGGTGGCGCTCTTCTTGGAGCTCCCGCCTGAGGAAGTCGACGTCAACGTGCATCCCGCCAAGACCGAGCTGAGATTTCGCGATTCCAACGGTATCCGATCCCTGCTGATTGGCGCGATACGAGAGGCTCTATCAGAGGCAGGGCATCGGGCAACGGGAAGTCTGGCCCAGGAAGCCCTGCAGCGCATGCGCCCAGCTATGGGCAGTCCAGCGTCAGAGAACGAGGGTTTGCGGGTCTATCAGAGTAGGCCTCAGACCTATGTTCAGCCGGTAGTGCCGTCCTATCCATCCTCGCGGGGCACCGCCTTCAGCGAGCAGGCGCAAGCGCCTCTTGCGGGCGTCTCGTCTCCTTCGGCCGACATGCGCCGGAGCGCGGCATTCGACGAGCCAGGCCGCGCGTACCCGCTCGGCGCGGCACGCGCCCAAGTGCAGGACACGTTTATCATCGCCCAGACGGACGATGCGCTCGTCATTGTCGACCAACACGCCGCCCATGAACGGTTGGTCTACGAGCGTTTGAAGAGCAGCTTTGAGAATGGCGGCGTGGCGCGGCAGATGCTGTTGATTCCAGACATTGTGGAACTTGCCCCGGAGGCCGTCGACAGCTTGCTCGGCGTACGGGACGAGCTAGAAAGCTTCGGTCTCGTCATTGAGAGCTTCGGCCCGCAGGCTCTTGCGGTTCGCGAAGTGCCTGCCTTGCTTGGCACATTCGATACCCGAACCCTGCTCACGGATCTCGCAGGGATCTTGATGGACGCGGAGGACGGAAGCGGCGCACAGGCGTTGCGGGATAGGCTTGACCACGTTCTATCCACCATGGCCTGTCATGGCAGCGTTCGGGCTGGCAGGCGCTTGTCGCCTGAGGAGATGAACGCTCTATTGCGCGACATGGAAAAGACGCCGTTCTCAGGTCAGTGCAACCACGGACGTCCCACCTATGTGGAGCTGAAGCTCACCGATATCGAAAAGCTGTTCCAGCGCCGATAGGCGAACTTTAAAGCTCGATGCGCTTCTTCCCACGGTGGGTCTCGACGCATGTTTTCAGGGTCTTGAGGGCTTCGCGCGTATCCGAAAGCTGAAGGTTGAGTTCCTTCTCCCGCACGGTGACGCGAAACTCTTTGTCCTGCTCAATATTGCGGACTAGCGCGCCATCGATCTCAAGTGGAACAAGGACGCCGGTCTCTGCGACGACGTCGGACATCGCCGCGAATGAGTCGAGCCCGTCCATATGAATGATGACCGGCTTTTTGGTGCCGGGCTTCATGTTCAGTGCCGAGTTAGCGACGATCATCCCCAGGTTGCCGCCATGAGTCATGACGAAGCCAATCGTCGTGCCTTCGGGATCGGCCAGTAGGACGGTGCAATCGGTGAAGGCTCCCTCGCTATTGAAATTGGCGCGCCCTTTCCAGTCGCCCGTCTGGAATGTCTCGGTTCGAGGCTCAGCAGCCGCCAGGACCAAGGCGAAGTATGTGAGTGCCCATAGTTGCATCGATTTCTCCATCAACGCTCGTATCGAGCGATCGCGATTTCTGTGTCGCTATAGCGGCGCCGGTCGATCTCTATCAGACGTTGAGGCCAATGTAGGACTTTTCCCGCCTGTTCTTCCAAAACCGTGATTGCATTTTCGGCAAGCCAGCCACCCTCGATCGCTGCCTTTAAGGCGCGCGTGCCAAGTTCCCTGCCATACGGTGGGTCGCAGAACACGAGATCAAAAGGCTTCATCGTTCCCACAGGGCCCAATCGGGTTGCGTCGCGTCTCCAAATCTTTGTAGTGCCTGTAAGGCCCAATGCTTCCACGTTGCGGCGGATCGTAGCGCGTGCGGCAGCATTTTCGTCGATGAAAAGGCAGTAGCGTGCGCCGCGCGAGAGCGCTTCCAGCCCCAACGCGCCGGAGCCAGCGAAGAGGTCAAGCGCGCGAACGTCCTCGAAGGCGATTTGTGGTTCGCCATGAGTGAGTACGTTGAACAAAGCTTCGCGGACACGATCCGTGGTTGGACGGGTGTTTAGGCCTTTGGGGGCAGCGAGCGACTTGCCCTTGAAGCGTCCGGCGACTACGCGCATCAGCTCCTCACGCCCAGCGTACGAGACACCGTGCCGCCGAGTTGTTCGGCAATCACCTTTTGTTTGATTTCATCTACGGCCCCGACTTTGAGGTCTCCCAATGCAAAGGGGCCAAACGACGTTCGGATCAGCCGGTTCACGCTCAGGCCAAGGTTAGCGGCGATTCGTTTCACCTCGCGGTTCTTGCCCTCACGCAAACTAATTGTGAGCCAAACGTTGCGACCTTGCGTTCGCTCGAGTTTTGCCTCGATGGGGCCAAAGCGAATGCCATCGACGCTGAGGCCACGTTTGAGCGCGTCAAGCGACCGTTGAGTGATTGCGCTGTGACTTCCCATGTGAGCACGCACGCGATAGCGGCGAAGCCACCCCGTACTCGGGAGCTCCAGGTGCCGCGCCAAGGCGCCGTCCGTCGTGAGGAGCAACAGACCCTCCGTATTGATGTCAAGCCGTCCAACAGAGACGACTCGCGGCAAGGAGTCTGGCAGGTTGGCAAAAACTGTCGGGCGGCCCTGCGGGTCCTTGTGGCTTGTCACGAGCCCCTTTGGCTTGTGGTAGCGCCAAAGCCGCGGTGCTTGAGCGGTCGGGAGCAGTTCCCCGTCCACAAGGATCGTATCGCCGCTACTCACGACGTGTGCGGGCGTTTTCAGGATGACACCATTCACGCACACACGGCCGTCTTCAATCCATTTTTCCGCGTCACGTCTTGAGCAGAGACCTGCCTGCGCGATGGCCTTGGCGATGCGCATGGGCTCCATGTCTCGCTTCGGCGCGGCAGGGTGTGCGCGTCCCCGCTTCCGGGGTGCTTGACCGGAGGACGCCTGCTCGTTCACTTTGGCTTTCATGACGGCGAAGCTTGCAGAAGATCGAGCCTCCGGCAAGCACTCCAGATCGACACCCATGGATGCGGCCTTGGACGAAGCACGCCTTGCTGCGGAGCGTGGCGAGGTGCCTGTCGGGGCGGTTGTTGTTGGTGCGAATGGTGTGGTGCTGGCGCGAGAGGGGAATCGCACCATAGAGCTACGCGATCCCACGGCGCATGCAGAGATTCTTGCCCTCCGTTCTGCCGCGGCGCTACTCGGCAGCGAGCGGCTGATCGGATGCGATCTCTACGTGACGCTTGAGCCCTGCGTCATGTGTGCAGGCGCTATTTCTTTTGCTCGGATACGGCGGCTTTATTTCGGTGCGAGCGATCCCAAAGGAGGGGCGTTGGAGCATGGGCCACGTTTCTTTGGCCAAACCACCTGTCACCATGCTCCCGAAGTCTATGGAGGCATTGGCGAGGGCGCTGCATCATCGCTGCTTAAGCGGTTCTTCGCCGTGCGCCGTTAAATGCGCCAACTTCAGAGTGGATCAAACCTAAGCTGAGTGCGGATAGAGCCTAACGATAAGGCCGCGGGATAGGCGCGTTCTTGTCATGCGGCCACGTGCGCGAGGGATTTACACTTCGCTGTATCGCCTCGTTCGCCACGTTGCCCCAGCTGTACGGCACAAACCCGATATAGGATGACCAGCCTTTCGGCCCCGGACCCTTTGCGGAGTAGGGATAAATGGGCGTGCGATCGCGTTTAAAGATCCTCCGGACCTCGTGGACCTGAAGGCCGGGAGCTTCTGGCTGGGCTATCACGCCGCCCATCGCGTTCGCGGGCGCTGACCAAGTCAGAAGCCACAGATAGAAGAGAATCGCCATGACGCCCACTACGCCGGATACGGTCTTCTTCGAAAGGGGCCGTTGGAGTGTCATGAGCAAATCTCAATAAGTGAACGAGTTGCTAATTCATCTGCAAATAGTGACGTCAACGTGAAAAGGCAACGGTTCACGGCGAAAAATGAACGCGCAACGGGCTGTTGCTGGCGTCATAGCGCGTTTAGGTGAATTTCTTACTAAGCCATCTTCTGGAGAGAAGGCCCTATGCGTCGCACGTGAGAGCACGCCATCCGATGTCCCGGCGGCAAAATCCTTGGGGCCAGTTGATTGCATCTACGGCTTCATAGGCGCGCGCTTGGGCCTGCGCGATGTCGCTACCGAGGGCCGTGACCCCAAGGACGCGGCCGCCGGTTGCAACGATTCGCGTCCCGTCACGTGCGGTGCCGGCATGAAAAACAGTGGATTGCGGTACCGTACGCGCCGCATCGAGCCCTTTGATCTCAGTTCCCTTGTCGTAGGCGCCCGGATAGCCCTTCGAAGCCATAACGACACACAGCGCGGCGTTCGCCTCCCACTCCAGCGTCAGCCCCGAAAGTCGTCCCTTGGCGGTCGCGACGAGCACAGGCAAGAGATCCGACTTGAGCCGCATCATTAGAGGCTGGGCCTCGGGATCGCCGAAGCGCACGTTGTATTCGATGAGCTTCGGGGCAGCAGCATCGATCATAAGCCCTGCATAGAGAACACCCTTGAACGGGGTCCCACGCCGCTTCATGGCTGCGACGGTCGGCAGGATGATCTCATTCATTGTCCGGTCGCAAAGCGCTTGGGTCATGATGGGGGCTGGCGAGTAGGCGCCCATCCCGCCTGTATTTGGGCCGCGATCACCGTCATGGACGCGTTTGTGGTCCTGCGCCGTCGCTAGCGGTAGAACCGTGTCACCGTCGACAAGGGCGAAAAAACTCGCCTCCTCACCATCTAAGAACTCTTCGATCACAACTTCGGCGCCGGCCGCGCCAAAGCTGCCCTGGAAGCAGGCATCGACGGCAGCGTTCGCCTCGTCGCGGGTTTGGGCGATAACGACGCCCTTTCCGGCGGCAAGACCATCCGCCTTGACGACGATCGGCATCGCCTGGCTCTGAAGATAGGCCCTGGCGGACGCCGCGTCGGTAAAGCGCCTATATGCAGCAGTGGGGATGTCAAACTCGGTGCACAGATCCTTGGTGAAGCCCTTAGAGCCCTCAAGCGACGAGGCTGCCTTCGATGGGCCGAATACGAGAAGCCCTTGCGCTTCCAGATCGTCGGCGATACCCGCCACAAGCGGCGCCTCAGGACCTACGACCACAAGCCCAATCTGTTTGTCGAGGCAGAATGCGGCGACCGCGTCGTGGTCGGTGACGTCAAGCGCGGTCAGTTCGGCGACTTCCTCAATGCCCGCGTTCCCAGGCGCACAATAGAGCCTCTCGAGGAGAGGACTTTGCGCTATTTTCCAGGCCAACGCGTGTTCGCGACCGCCGCCGCCGACAAGAAGAACGTTCACGACTACCGTGCCCCGCTTGTTCCGCAAATCCCAGGCTTGTATGCCCTTCTATTGAGGATTCGCAGCATGATGAAAGTCGCGCTCTTAGCACGAGAATAGCGAGTTAAGAAAAAGAGACGGAAGGAATGGCACCCCGCAATCCACAACCTGAGCCTACCAATATCACCGAATATTCGGTGTCAGAGCTGGCTTTCGCCCTTAAGCGGACTGTGGAAGACGCCTATGGGCTTGTCCGCCTTCGTGGCGAAGTGTCGGGCTATCGCGGGCCACACGCCTCGGGTCACTGCTATTTCCGGCTGAAAGATGAAAACGCGGCGATCGAGGCAGTGGTCTGGCGTGGCGTATTTGGTCGGCTGAAATTCAAACCGGAGGAAGGTTTGGAGATCATTGCCAAGGGCAAGATCACGACCTACCCCAGCGGATCGAAATACCAAATCGTGATCGACGACCTGGAGCCGGCGGGCGCTGGCGCGCTCATGGCGCTCTTGGAGCAGCGCAAGAAACAGCTCGCGGCAGAGGGCCTGTTCGATGAAGACCGCAAACAGCCCCTGCCGTTTTTGCCCGACGTAATCGGCGTGGTCACCTCGCCGACGGGCGCGGTTATACGCGACATCCTTCATCGGCTCGGCGATCGTTTCCCTTCTCATGTGATCGTCTGGCCTGTGCGGGTGCAAGGCGAGACCTGCGCGGCGGAGGTCGCCGCGGCCATCGCGGGTTTCAACACAGGTGAGGCCACAGAGGGCATTCTCGCGGACCTGATAATCGTGGCGCGCGGGGGCGGCAGCCTGGAAGATCTTTGGGGCTTCAACGAAGAAATTGTCGCTAGGGCAGCGGCGGCAAGCGCGATTCCTTTAATATCGGCTGTTGGGCATGAGACGGACTGGACGCTCATCGATCTGGTAGCCGACTATCGCGCGCCGACTCCGACGGCCGCCGCTGAGCGTGCGGTGCCGGTTCGCTCGGAGCTTATGAACGCGGTGCGGACACATAGTGTGCGCATGGCTGGAACAATACGCCGGGTGCTGGAGAGCTGGCGCAGTCGCGTCCATGCGTCCGCCAGGGGGTTGCCTCGCCGGGAAGCTATACTGGGACTGCCACGGCAAAGGCTCGATACAGCGAGCGGCCGGCTTCTCCAGGCCCTGCGCGCAAATACGCAGAGCCACCGCGCCATATTGGCCCGCCTATCAGCCCCGTTGCGGCCCGGGCTCGTCGCCCGTCGCGCCGCAGCGGCCCGCGACGTCCTGACGCGTCTCGACCGGGATCGCGCCCGCGCGATTAGTGCGCGGATGGATCGGGCGCGCCAGCGGCTCGACGCCCAGACGAAGCTTCTCCATACGCTTGGCTATGAGAATGTTCTCGCGCGTGGCTTCGCGCTGGTTCGTGACGCTAAAGGCGCGATGGTGCGCAGCGCCGCCATTGTGCAATTGGGTGAGGCTCTCGACATTCAGTTCTCAGATGGCCATATCGTGACCGAGGCAACGGCTACGTCCAAAGCTGTCGGTGCAGCGAATCCCAAGGTCGACAGATCGAAGACCCCGAGGAAGGCTAAGCCCAAACCCGATCCCAATGGGGATCAGGGAAGCTTGCTCTAACTCTAGCGGTTCGTTTTGCCTGACGCTAAGCTGCCAAAAAAGCATGAGAGATCAAAAATCACCATGAATCGATTTGAACGAAATTTTGGGTTCAAGGGCGAAGCCAAGCTCCGCTATCTCGATGGCGAGGTGCAAGTCATCACACCAGGCGAGTTCGTCCGCTGTGCCGTGACCGGCCAAACTATTCCAATCGACGAGCTGCGCTATTGGAGCGTTTCCCTGCAAGAGCCCTATGTCGACGCCGCTGCGTCTCTCAAGCGCGTGCGCGAGAATTCCGAAAAGTCTTAACTAGTCGCTGCTGTGTTCTTGGCGCCGAGGGCATTGCGAAGCAATGCGTTCACCGCGTCCTCGTCATCGAACGCAATGACAATCGGGAACGGGCGCGAGCGCTTCTTCAATTCAGCTAGCGCGCTTTCGTCTTCTTCGTTGGTGAGGCGCGCCCAGTCCTTTTCAGTGGTAACGAGCATGGCCTTCTTGGCTTCCGCTTCGTCGAGTAGCCGCCGTGCTTCCTTTTCGGTGAAGCGATGATGGTCGCCAAATCCATAGCTAGAGATCAGGCGCGCGCCATTTGACTGCAAAGTATAGAAGAACTTTGAAGGCCGCGCGATACCCGCAAAGCCAATCGTCGGCAGGACGCTCAGCCAGCGCGCATCGCAATTGGGGGTAATCGTAGCTCGCAAGGCGGGCTTACCGGCGGCCTCGAATTGTTCGATGAGCTTGTCGCCTTTCTGGCCGTCGCCGATCACGAGGAGAGCGTTTGCAAGCGGCATTTGCGACGCGAGTGGCGCTCGCAACGGGCCGGCGGGAATCACCTGGCCGTTTCCAAGCCCCGCTGCGGCGTCGGCGACGATAAGTGACAGGTCCTTCGCGAGTCCTGGGTTCTGAAAGCCGTCGTCCATAACGATGACATCGGCTTCCGTCTGTTCAATCGCTCTTGCTCCGGCTGCCCTGTCCGCTGATATGAAGGTCGGCGCCGCCTCAGCGAGGAGGAGGGCTTCGTCGCCAACTTCCGTGGCATCTTGACCGGCGGCACGGACGGTCTCTTTAGCGCTTCCGCCATAGCCGCGCGTGAGGAAGGCCGGAGTCTTGCCCATTGATTTAAGCAGGGTTGCGACGGCGATCGCAGTTGGGGTCTTTCCACCGCCACCTGATGTGAAATTCCCGATACAGATTACGGGCAACCGCGAGCGATAGGTCGGGCTTTGCGCCAGTCGCGACGCTGCGGCACGACCGTAGAGCGCTGCAAGCGGGGCTAGCAGGGGGGGCATCAGCTTGGCTGCACCCGCGCGCTTGCCGTACCACCAGGACGGGGTCTCAAGAGGCATGTTGCAGTGACACCTTATCCGGGAAGTACGCCTCGATCGCCGCCAAGGTTTTTGGTAAGGCGCCGGTCATTGCTGCAACGCATGTCGTCGCCTGCGCATGGGCTTCCTTGCGGGCAACCTCGTTCTGAAGCAATTCGAGCACCGCATCGGCGAGACTATCCGCATCGTCGACTTTCCGAGCGCCGCCTGTCTTCAAAAGGTCCGCATACATCTCTCGGAAATTATGGACGTGAGGCCCCGCCAACACAGCCGCTCCCAGCTTGATGGCTTCCACCGGATTTTGGCCTCCATGTTTGACGAGCGAACCGCCGATGAAGGCGACTGGCGTTAAGGCGTAAAAGAGGCCGAGCTCGCCGATCGTATCGGCCACGTAGATATCGGTCTTGGCATCGATTCCGCCACCTTCGGACCGAAGCGTAACTTTCAATCCTCTGGTGCGGAGCATCTCGGCAATAGCCGGACCGCGCTCAGGATGGCGCGGCACAACGATGGTTGCGATGCCTGGAAGGGCCGCCTTAATCTTGGCATGCGCCGCGCCGACGATTTCGTCCTCGCCAGGATGAGTGCTGGCTGCGAGCCAAATCGGCCGTCCCCAGAATGCTGCCGACATGTCCGCCTTCGCCGCTTCGTCTACGGGTGGCGGCGGCGCATCCGCTTTCAAATTTCCTGCGGACAGGGACTGGGGTGCGCCAAGTTGAGAGAACTGCTCTGCGAGCCGTTCATTCTGAGCCAAGACAAGGTCGAACGCGGAAAAGACTGGCCGGCTCATACCAGGCCGGCGCCGCCATCGTTTGTAGGACGGTCCTGACATGCGCGCGTTGATCAAAAGAAGCGGAGTCCCCGCTTGTTTGGTTTCCAGCACAAGGTTTGGCCAGATCTCCGACTCCACCAAGACCGCGAGATCGGGACGCCAATGGTTCAGAAAGCGCCTGAGATAGCTGCTGCGGTCCAGAGGGATGTATTGATGGATCGCGCCTTCAGGCAAACGCGCGCGCGCATGGCGCGCCGATGTCACCGTTGCAGTCGTCAGAAGAAGACGAATGTCGGGCCGCGCCCGCGCAATGTGGTCGATGACGGGGAGCGCGGCATTCGTCTCGCCGACAGAGGCTGCGTGTAACCAGACAAGGAAGCCGGAGGGCCGCGCGGCACTTGCGTTCCCGTAGCGCTCAGGGCGGCGGTTGGGCTCTTCCTTACCCTTTTGGGTACGCCAAGCCAGCAACAACGGGGCGATTGGTGCTGCAAGCTGCGTTGCAAGTCTATAGGTCTTGAGCGCCGTGCCGGGTTTTGCCTTCTCCTCGGGGCTCAGCGGATCACGTGCACCCGCGAGCGCATAGGCGCGCTCGGTCGTCTCAGCGAGGGCATCTTCGATAGCGTTTCGACCGGCTTCGAGCTGGTCGGGCGTCTCGGAAGAAGGTGCCGTCACCGGATCGCCTATAACGATCGCGAGTTTCGAGAAGGGAAGGTTGATCGTAAAGGCACTCCATGTTGCAAGCTTCAAGGAGCGGCTTGTCGCGATCGCGAATGGAACGACAGGGCGTCCGGATTTGGCTGACAAGGTCGCGATGCCGATGCCGGCCCGCCGTGCCGGCCCAGGGGGCACATCCGCTGTCATTGCAACGGTCGCGCCCGCCTCAAGCGCACGCAAGGACTCACGCATTGCCGTTGCCCCGCCGCGATTACGCTTTCGTTTCCCTGCGCCAGCGCCTCGAATGAGATCCATGCCGAATCGCTGCAGGACATCGCCGATCAGCTCGGCATCGCCATGGCGCGAGACCATGGCTTTGACGTCCGCCGGCCGTTTCGGTTTCAGGTTCGGCAGTAGCATGAACTGACCATGCCACATGGCCAGAATTTGCGGATGTTGGTCGAAAAGCTTCGCATCGGTGTCAGCGGGCTCTCGTATGACCGTGCTCGTTGCATAGACGAGCCGGATATAGCCGGATGCGAATTTGCTTAGGATGGCGGTGCCCGGCTCCGATCCAAAGAAACGCTTCAACATCGCCTCGCGCGGTTACTCGCCAGGAACGGCGATAGCATGCAGCTCGTCAGCAGACGCCTGGTCCGGCGCGCCAGCGATGCCGAACTGGTTTCGGTGCAGACGGGTGTAAAGGCCTCCGCGTGAAACGAGTTCATCGTGGCGCCCCGTCTCGACGATGCGCCCCTTGTCCAGCACACAGATCAGATCGGCTTTCTTCACTGTGGAGAGCCGATGCGCGATCATCAACACAGACCGGCCTTGCATGAGTTTCTCAAGCGCCGCCTGAACCTTGGCTTCCGACTCAGAATCGAGCGAACTTGTCGGCTCATCCAGCATGAGGATCGGTGCATCTTTATAGATCGCACGAGCGATGGCGATGCGTTGTCTTTCGCCACCTGAAAGGAGTCCGCCGGCCTCGCCGACCCGTGTTTCATAACCGCGGGGCAGGCTCATGATGAAGTCGTGTGCCGCCGCGGCCTTTGCCGCTGCGATCATTTCGTCCTCATCGAGGGGTTTCGCGCCATAAGCGATATTGGCGCGGATCGTATCGTCGAACAGAACCGGGTCTTGTGTCACAAGACCGATGGCATCGCGCAAGGACGACACAGTCACGCCCTTTATGTCCTGGCCGTCGATCAGAACCGCTCCCTCTTGGGGATCGAAGAAGCGCAGGGCGAGGTTAACAAGCGTGCTTTTGCCGGACCCTGAGGGCCCAACAAGAGCAACGGTTTTTCCCGGAGGCACGGTCAGCGTCACGCCTTTCAGGACGACGTTCTCGGGATCGTAGGCAAAGCTTACATCGCGAAACTCAATCTGGCCGTCAGTGAGCTCAAGCGGTTTGGCATCCTTTGCTTCGACGAGCTTGCTGGGACGGTCAATGATCCCGAACACGCGGGTCGCTGCGGCGACACCTTCCTGCAACTGCGTTTGGAGCGTGGCGAGGCTCTTGAGCGGCGCATAGATCAGAAGCGCCGCCGTTGTGAATCCCATGAAATGGCCGAGAGAGGAGTCGCCCCGAATACCGTTCGTACCCGCCACATAGATCGCGACGGCAAAGCCAAGGCCAACCAACAATTCCATGGCAGGACTGGACAGAGCCCGAGCGCGCATGCCGCGCATTGTGTATTCGAGCGCCCGGTTGACCGCCTCGCTCGCGCGCTTCTCTTCTTGAGCTTCCTGCTTATAGGCACGCACGACGCGCATTCCTTGCAGGGTCTGAGTAACGAGTGCGGACAAATCGCCGGTTTCCTGCAGCGACTTTGTTGTCGATTTTCGCATCTTGCGCCGCTGGCGGGATAGCATCAGCCACGCGAACGGCATGAAGAGCAGCACAAGTATCGAGAGGCGTGGGGCCATATAAATCATGGAGCCAACGAGTATGACGACCTTGAGCAGGTTCTCGCCGAGGGTCACAATCGTGCGGCTAGCTGTGGCCCGCATCAGAGTTGCGTCGTTCAAGAACCCTGAGAGAATGCGACCGGAATGGACGGTCTGTATCCAGCCGAGATCCGCTTCGGCGAGCTTCCCGAACATCTGCAAGCGCAAGTCTGCGATGAAGCGGTGCCCGAGATAACCGATAGTCACATTCGCCACATATTCCGAAACGGCCTTCAGGGTCGTGATGACAACAACAGCAAGCGTGATCCATAGGACCATGTCGGCATTCTTATCGACGAAGATATCGTCGGCCGTCCGCTGAATAAGAAAGGGGATCGCTCCGGTTGTGACGGCCGTGAGCAACATGGCCAGAATGCCAAAACCCAGAAGTACGCCATGAGGCCGAAGATTCTCATGCCAGATTCGCTCGACAATCTGACGTGTCGTATAGCGCTCGGCCGTGAGCTCATCACCACCGCGAGCGGCCACGCGGGCATCTATGAAGACGTTGTCTTTCAAGGGTTATCCCGAATCTTGCGGGGCACGGCTGGCGTGCCCAAGCTCCTGTATCCCTTGTCTAGCACGAGAGCCATGGGACCTTTAAGGCGAAATCCCGTTAAGGACCAGCCCTCTCGGGGGCTTAGACGGGGTGGCGCGTCATTCAGCTAAGCTGCATCGGGGTCGAGAAGCCGATGAAGGTGTACGATGAAGTAGCGCATATGAGCGTCGTCCACTGAGCGCTGCGCGGCGTCTTTCCATGCGTCATAGGCGGTCGCGTAGTTGGGATAAATGCCGACGACGTCCAATTTGCTCAGATCGTCGAAATGCACCCTGTCCAATTCGGTTAGGTGCCCGCCGAAGACGAGGTGAAGCAGTTGCTTGTCGTCCTCTGCTTTTGCCGGCGCATTGCTGTTTGCAGACATGCGAAATCCCCCTCGCTGACTTGTTCGCCAAGGCAATGTGCCGAATTGTGCTTTAAAGGTCCACGCGGCTTGTGCGCTCGATCAGCGCAGGGTGCAAGGCCTTGCCGCTGGCGACCAGGCTAGGAAACTTGGGATTTTCGCTATTGTATTTGTGCAAATTCCCAAGGTGATCGGTGATTACGCCTCCGGCTTCTTCGACAATCACCGCCGCCGCGGCCAGATCCCATTCCGCTTTGGGTGTCAATGAAATCGTGGCGTCGCCTGTCCCATCAGCTACGAGCGCGAGGCGATAGGCGACGGAATTCACCCACCGCGCGGTAACGTCGGGCCAAGGGTTCTCCCAAATCTTCTTCCGAAAAAGCCCGCCGCTTGCGATTACCTTCGTACCTTCCAACGTCGCCTTGTCAGTTGTGCGGATCGGCGCGTCATTGAGAAAGGCGCCGGCCCCGCGGATGGCATGAAAAAACTCGCCGCTTTCCGGGTTGTAAACGACCCCGATAACCGGGGTCCCATTCTCAACCAGGGCAACGGAAATCGTCCATTCAGGGATTTCCCGCAAGAACGCGCCTGTCCCGTCAATAGGATCGACCATCCAGACCCGCGAATGTTTAAGGCGTGAGCGATCGTCGGGGCTTTCTTCCGATAGCCAACCGTAATCCTTGCGCCGCGTCGTCAAGTCGAGTTTTAGGGCCGCATCCACCGCCAAGTCAGCCTCGCTAACCTGTGAACCATCCGACTTTGTGAAGGCTTTTGGGGACTCCTTGAAGTAGCTCGACGCTAACGCGCCAGCTTCCCGGACGGCGCGGCGGAGGATCTCGAAGTCTTCTTCACGGCTCGGCAATGAGGTATGTGCCTCTTCGGAAGTCTTATCGTGGGTTATCGCGGTCATCAGTCGGTGGGAACACTCTCTAAACCATGCTGGAAGCTACCGGTCGTTAATGACGTCTATTAAGCGTCCGGGAAACGTTCCGTGGCACCATCCTGGCAATCAAGGCTACCTCAAGGCAGCCAATAAGGAAGCTAACAGCAAGGCGTCACACGGGCCTCGGTTGCGATACGCACCGGGGCCCACTTGCGTCGTGCTTCGGAACGCGCGCAAGTCACCCATGGGTGTCTAGGCTGATTTGCTTGTACCCGACACATCGTCCCTTCAGAGGGAAGATGCAAGCGTCATATCCAACAGAATCGCGAAAAAAACAATCAAACCAAAGTCTCGATTGGATCTAAATCGGGCGAGGCAGTTGCTGGCATCGTCGATGTCGAGTGTCGCGATTTGCCAAATGAGCTGGCCGCACGCGAGAGCGAGGCCGGCGAAGAAAACGGGACCCGCCCCTGCAAGCACTCCCGCAAGTCCCATGGCCGACCCTGTCACCGTGTAAAAAACTGTTAGCCAAGACTTCGTGTTGGCGCCGAATCTCAGCGCAGTGGATTTCATCCCGATCAGGGCATCGTCCTCGCGGTCCTGATGGGCGTAAATGGTGTCGTATCCGATGGTCCAGGCGACGGAGCCCACGTAGAGGGCGACAGGCGCCCAATCAAGACCACCCGTAACGGCAGCCCAGCCCATGAGCGCACCCCAGTTGAAGGCGAGGCCCAGGACGGCTTGCGGCCAATGGCTAACACGCTTCATGAACGGGTAGAGAGCCACAATCGGAACGACAGCAAATCCCAACCAAATCGAAAAGCCATTGAGGCTGAGAAGCACGGCGAGGCCAACGAGGCACTGAGCAACCAAGAAAACGATGGCACTGCTCAACGAGACCTGCCCACTCGGGATGGGCCGCGAGCGCGTGCGCGCCACTTTAGCGTCGATATCGCGATCGACGATATCGTTGTACGTGCATCCGGCGCCGCGCATGGCAATGGCGCCGATCGCAAACAGCACCAGCAGCCGGAGATCGGGATAGACTGCGCTCGTGTGAATGCCTGCCAAGCCCACAGACCAGAAGCAGGGCAGCGCCAACAGGTAGAAGCCGACGGGACGATCTACGCGGGCAAGCCGTAGATAGGGCAGCGCCCATGCCGGCGCATAGCGGTCCACCCAGTTCTGTGCGCGCGCATCGGCAACGGGTGCCGATGCCGAATCGCTAGCTTTGCCTTCATTGTCCGGACGTGTCATGTGTCCTGCCGTTTCGCTTGTACTGCGGCTTGCTGACTATGCCCTCTAAACTGCCACGGCTGTTCGTCAAGTCCCCGCTCGGTTCGGGTACGGAGGTTGTGCTCGATCGAGATCAAACGCACTACCTCGCGAATGTGCTTCGATTAAAGCCTGACTCGTACGTCTTGCTCTTTAACGGCCGCGACGGTGAGTGGTGCGCCCGCATTTGTAAGGCTGGCAAGAAGGCCATGAACCTGGAGGCAGAGCACCAGACCCGGCCTCAAGAAGATGGGCCCGATCTGCATTATCTTTTCGCGCCCATCAAGCGCGCGCGTGTCGACTATGTGGCGCAGAAGGCAACGGAGATGGGCGCGAGCGTCTTGCGGCCCGTCATCACGCGCCGAACCGTCGCTGAACGGGTCAAGGTCGAACGCCTTGAAGTGAACGCGGTAGAGGCTGCTGAGCAATGCGGCATCTTGCGGGTGCCTCGAGTGGATGCCCCGCAGAAGCTCGAAGACATTCTGTCGACATGGGACGCCACCCGGCTTCTTGTTGTGGCCGATGAGACTGCGGCGGTCGCGTCGCCCCTCGAGGCATTGGCATCGGAGGCGGCTCGTCCGCATGCCGTCTTGATCGGGCCCGAAGGCGGCTTCGACCCCGAGGAACGCGATCTATTGCTGCGGCAAGAATTTGTGCTGCCAATCTCGCTGGGCCCCCGTGTGATGCGTGCGGACACGGCTGCTGTCGCGTGCCTTGCGCTCGTTAATGCCGTCTGGGGTGACTGGCGTTAGACACTTCGGCAAAACTCTTCGGCCCTGTGACTCGATTGTCACAGGTTATGCGAGAAGCTTGGTCTATCCTCGCAAAGGTGGCCATAAGCCGTTACGGTTACTGACCACGACACACATCATCCTGGGATCGAAGCAGCGAAGACATGATCGTCGAATACGCGCGCTCACGTCCATGGAAATCTAGTGCATCGGTCGCAATCGCCGTTGCAAGCCTGTCTCTGCTGTGTTCCGGTTGTAGCGTTGCGGAGGGGCCTGTCCTGGATCCTAAGGGGCCGATCGCGCTAACCGAGCGTGACCTACTCTTCCGGGCGACCGCGATTATGATGATCGTGATCATACCGGTCTTCATCATGGCGGCATGGTTCACCGTCCGGTATCGCGGGACGAACCGAAAAGCGCGCTACGCCCCAAATTTTGATTTCTATTGGCCTGCGGAGATTGTGGTTTGGAGCGTCCCTGCCGCGATCGTCGTTTGGCTTGCGTTTCATTTGTGGGAGTACACCTACAAGCTCGATCCGTATACGGAGATCGATCCGAGTGTGAAACCGCTTCAGGTCCAGGCAATCGCGCAGGACTGGAAATGGCTGTTCGTCTACCCGGAGCAAAACATTGCCGTCGTCAATGAGCTCGCCGTGCCCGTCGGGAGGCCGGTAAGCATCGACATCACGTCCGACACGGTCATGAACTCGCTCGTGATCCCCGCGCTCGGGGGGCAGATCTACGCGATGGCCGGCATGCAGACGCGGCTTAACCTGCTTGCCGACGAGGAGGGCACATTCTGGGGTCGAAATGTCCAGTACAGCGGACGCGGGTTTGCAGATCAGCAGTTCCAGACTCTTGCAATGCCTCAAGAAGCTTTCGATTCCTGGGTGCAGAAGGCCAAGGACTCAAGTAACGCGCTGGACGCAGCAACGTATGAGGTGCTCGCCAAGCCGAGCGAAAAAGTCCCAGTAACGTACTACTCAGGCGTCGAGCCCAATCTCTTCGAGTGCATTATCGGAAAGTATTCTCACGGCGATGCAGATCGCATGCCGCGATCGTCAAAAGCTCAACTGACGGAATAGGTCACGTGGATATCTTCGGACGACTGACGATCGATTCCTTGCCGTTCTACAGCGCTGTCGCTGCATCGGGCGCGGCGGTGACAGTACTCGGCGGGCTCGCCGTCGCCGGCGCCATCACCTATTTCGGCGCCTGGCGCATGGTTATGACCCGATGGGTCTCAAGCCTCGATCACAAGAAGATCGGCATCATGTACATCATGCTTGCGCTTGTGATGCTGGTGCGCGGCTTCGTCGATGCCGCCATGATGCGGAGCCAGCAGGCCATCGCCTACAACAACGAGGGCTATCTGCCGCCTGACCATTTCGATCAGATCTTCTCGTCCCACGGCACGATTATGATCTTCTTCATGGCCATGCCTTTTCTATCGGGACTTGCGAATCTCATCGTACCCCAGCAGATCGGCTCGCGGGATGTGGCCTTTCCATTCATGAACTCCGTTAGCTTGTGGCTGACCACGGCCGGGGCGGGGCTCATGCTGATCTCGTTGGTCGTCGGCAAATTCTCTACGGCGGGCTGGACGGCCTATCCGCCGTACTCCGGCGTCGAATACACGCCCGGCGTGGGTGTCGACTATTGGCTTTGGATGGTCTTCATATCCGGTTTTGCCACCACCATGACCGGCATCAATTTCTTGGTGACCATCTTCAAATGCCGAGCGCCTGGCATGACGATGTTCCGTCTCCCGCTCTTTACATGGACAATCTTCATTACGTCGGTTCTGATTATCTTCGCTTTTCCCGCGCTCACCGTCGCGTGCGCCATGCTGATTCTGGACCGGAACTTCGGCTTTCATTTTTTCACGAACGACATGGGCGGGAACATGATGAACTACATCAACCTGTTTTGGTTGTGGGGTCATCCAGAGGTCTACATCCTCATTCTGCCGGCCTTTGGCGTTTTCTCGGAAGTTGTCGCGACTTTTAGCCAGAAGCGTCTATTTGGCTATATCTCGCTTGTCTGCGCGACCATCGCCATTGGCCTGCTCTCTTTCACCGTGTGGCTGCACCACTTCTTCACAATGGGCTCGAGTGCGAAGGTCAATTCTTTCTTCGGGACGATGACGACAATTATCTCGGTGCCGACGGGTGTGAAGGTCTTCGACTGGTTGCTGACCATGTATCGCGGCCGCATCATCTTTAAGCCGCCAATGCTGTTCACGATCGGTTTTCTCGTGACCTTCGTCATCGGCGGTCTGTCTGGCGTTCTGTTGGCTTTACCGCCGATCGACTACATGATGCACAACACGACCTTCCTGGTCGCGCACTTCCACAACATGATCATCCCCGGTGTGCTATTCGGCTATCTCGCGGGCTACATGTACTGGTTCCCAAAGGCGTTCGGCTTCAAGCTGAATGAAAAATGGGGAACCCGAGCCTTCTGGTGTTGGATCGTTGGCTTCTACATCGCGTTTATGCCGCTCTACGTGCTCGGCATGCTCGGTATGCCGCGCCGCATGGAGCATTACGACATCGCGGCTTGGCAGCCCCATCTCGTGGTGGCTTGGGTTGGCGCCTTCATCATTCTGCTCGGCATGATCTGCTTGGCGGTGCAGCTCATCGTTAGCATTCGCGAGCGTAACGAAGCACTGGACCTTTCAGGCGATGCGTGGAACGGCCGATCTCTCGAATGGGCGACGGCGTCGCCCGCAGCACCCTACAATTTCGCAGTGCTGCCGAAAGTGGAGAGCCGCGATGCTTGGTGGGATATGAAGCAGCGCGGTGTCGCCTATCAGCGGCCGGAAAAGTACGAAGACATTGTGATGCCGAAGAACACCTATGCCGGTCTCGTGATCGGCGTTGCAGGCGGCGTGTTCGGCTTCGCAGCCATTTGGTGGATGTGGTGGTTGGCGTTTTTGGCGCTGGCGGTTATCGCGGGGACAATCATCTACCGGGCGAGCGACGATGACGACGAGTTCATCATTCTTGCGAGCGAGGTGAAGGCCATTGAAGACGAGCGCTTCGCTCGACTCGCCAAAGCGCCAAAAAACGAAATGGCGGACGAACCGGGATTCGCGGGCGAATCGGCAGCGGAACCTGCGACATGAGCGGCGTCGCCCAAATGACGATTAGCCATCGTGATGCCGAGCGTTACGAAGAAAAGGATTTCGGCTTCTGGCTCTACTTGATGAGCGATGCCGTCATTTTCTCGCTACTCTTCGCGACCTATCTCGTCATGGTCGGTAATGCAGCCGGCGGACCAACACCCAAAGATGTTTTCGAATTGGACCGGGCCGCCGCCGAGACTGCATTGCTGCTCTTGAGCAGCGCGACGTTTGGCGTCGCCGCCGTTGCACTGTCGGCCGGAGAACGTGGCAAGGTCGTCCTCTGGCTCGCCATCACGTTCTTGCTCGGCGCCGGCTTTATCTATCTGGAGATTGACGAGTTCGCGGGAATGATCGCGGAGGGCGCGGGACCTGACCGCAGCGGGTTTTTGTCAGCCTTCTTCACGCTGGTTGGTACGCATGGACTGCATGTGACCGTCGGCCTGGTCTGGATCCTGGTGATGATTGGTCAGGTTTTGACGAAGGGCATTACCGCGCCTGTCGCATCGCGGCTGATGCGGCTTAGTTTGTTTTGGCACTTCCTCGACATCATCTGGGTCGTAATCTTCTCAGTCGTCTATCTGCCGGGAGTGCTGTGATGGAGATCAAGTCGGGGCTCCAAATCGAGCGAACGCTCAAGCCCTATCTGATCGGGCTTGCACTTGCGGTCGTTCTGACAGCCATCCCGTTTGCGCTCGTAGCGACTGGTGTGCTGCCGCGGCAGACTACGTTGGTCATCATTGCGGTCTTCGCAATCATGCAGATCTTCGTCCACCTGACCTTCTTCCTCCATATCGATTTCAAGACGACGCCGCGCGAAAACCTCGTGGCGCTGGCATTTGCACTCGTCTTGATTTTCATCATGGTAGGCGGGAGCTTGTGGATCATGTTCGACCTGTACAATCGTATGATCGTGTGAACTTAGGCGGGATGGTTTGGTCTTTGGACTAAGTCGCCGTAAAGCTGCCTCGTTTCGCGGAACTGCACCTTGCCGCATCGGTCCTTACATACGATATAGTGATCTATTCGCTTCCCGCGGGCGCGCCGATTTTCATCGGCCACCGGCGTTCCGAATTCTGATCGACCTAAGCGGAGTTCTCTACAAATGTCGACACGCGTTGGCGGGCCGAAGAGCCTCATCATCGAGTCGCGCGACGACCTCGCTGGGTATCTGGAGGCGGGCTGCAAGCCACAATCCGAATGGCGTATCGGCACCGAGCACGAGAAGTTCGGCTTCAACATCGCGGACAACTCGCCGGTTCCTTACGAAGGTGATCGCGGTATCGGCGCGCTCCTCGAGTCGCATCACAACTGCTTCGGTTGGGACGCTGTTCGCGAGAATGGAAAAATTATCGCGCTGTCATGCTCGGACTGTCCCATTGGCGGTTCGATAAGCCTTGAGCCCGGTGGGCAGCTCGAACTGTCTGGCGCGCCTTTGCATTCGATCCACGAGACAGAAGCCGAACTTCGCCAGCACTTGTCGCAAATCGGCTCTGTGGGGCAACAGCTTGGCATTGGCTTTCTTGGAATTGGTTTCTCACCAAAAAGAAGTCTAGACCAAACACCGCTGATGCCGAAGGACCGCTACGGCATCATGATGCGGTACATGCCATCGCGCGGGGGTCACGGCCTCGACATGATGTTCCGCACTGCAACCGTGCAGGTGAATATGGACTTCAGCGACGAGGCGGACATGGTGCGCAAGCTGCGCGTCGGCCTTGCGCTGCAGCCAGTTGCGACAGCGCTCTTCGCGAGTTCGCCCTTCACCGAAGGAAAGCTCAACGGCTTTCAATCGTATCGTGCTCAGATGTGGCAAGATACAGATCCTGACAGAACCGGCGGGCTTCCCTTTGCCTTTGAAGACGGCATGGGCTTCGAACGTTACGTGGACTATGCGCTCGATGTACCGATGTACTTCGTCTACCGCGACGGACGTTATATCGATGTTGCGGGTGCGTCTTTCCGCGATTTTCTGGCGGGCGAGCTAGAGGCGTTGCCAGGTGAGCGGCCAACCATCGAGGATTGGGCCGACCACCTCACAACGCTTTTCCCCGAGGTGCGCCTCAAAACATTTTTAGAGATGCGTGGCGCCGATGCTGGGCCTTTGGGGCTGCTCTTGGGCCTCCCGGCGTTGTGGGCGGGGCTGCTCTACGACCAGACGGCCCTCGACAGTGCTGCAGACCTCATCGCGAGCTGGACGGTCGAGGAACGCGACGAACTGCGCCTTTCCGTTCCGCGTAGGGGTTTGGCAACGCCATTCCGAGGCCGCACGGTGCGCGACATTGCTCGCGAAGTCTTGGCGCTCGCCGAGGGCGGGCTTTTAAGGCGCGCGCAGTTCAATGACAGAGCACAAGACGAAACGCGCATGCTCAGCCCTCTGATGGAGATTGCCGAAACGGGCCGAACAGAGGCAGACCGTCTCATTGCAGCCTATGAGGGCGTATGGGGCGGCGACATCGATCAGATCTTTGAGACAGAGGCGCTCTAGCGGGCGCTGGCGCGGCGGGGGTCCCCGGGCAACGTCTTTAGCTTGGTGAGCTTTACTGTGCCGTCTCCCCAGGCTGTTGGCACCACAACCTTGTAGGGCACGAAGAGGTCGGTTCCGGGCACCGGTACCAGCCACGCCTCAATTCCGTTTGTCTTTTGCAGGAAGGCTACCGTCGAACTCTGGGGCCGGTGTCCCCCGACTGGCCGATAACGGACCGCACACACCGCAGCAGCGCGCAGGCCCCCGGCTGTTTTGGGGCCGAGCTCTTCTGTTCGTTTCGGCGAGAGCGTCAGTTCGAAAAGCTGCCGACCGTCGAAGACGGGGAGCGTCTGGTTGCAGACGGCAAGGTCTCCCTGCGGCACGTCCGCGTGGATTGCAAGAAAGGCAGCCGTGAGCGGATCGAGAACGTTTCGAAGCTGATCGTCGGACAGGGGGACGGCTTTCCTATCCGGCCGCTTCTTCGGTATTCGCGTGACCTCCGGCGCGGACTCTTCAGCAAAGAGGATCTCAAGCGTCCGCTTCTCTCTATTGTCAGCGTATGAGAGGTTGAACTGCTTGGGTCTCGGGTTAGCATTGACGCGTTTCCCGTCGCTCTGCGTATTCCCTTCGCCCTTATAGACCAGGCCGGCCAGAATTGAGAACTCGCCGCGCGCCTTAAGCGAATAAGAGTCGGGCCTCACAGATGCTGTCAGATCGAACGTACCGAGATCGATTGCTGCAACACCGACCCGATAAGAGGCGCGGATCTGATCCGCACTGGACGGCGCTTCCGCGAGGGCTGCGCCTGGCTGCGCCAGACACAGCGCGGCCACAATTGTAAGTCTCATCCAGCAGCAAAATGCCAGATTCCGCATGGTCAAAACTCCAATGCACGCGCGGACGGTTGTGTCCACGAGCCTGAGATTGCCGAAAGCAGTCTAGCAAAGACCTCGCCGAAATTATGGGCGCACGAGCAAGTATCGCCGTGTCGTCGCGATGGGTACAGCGCCGCAACGTACCGCTGTGCGTGTTTCGCCTCAGGCAGCGTCGTTTAGCGTGGGATAGTCAGTGTAACCCTCCGCGTCGCCGCCGTAGTAGGTATCAGGGTTCGGTGTGTTTAACGGTGCATCCTGACGAAGACGCGCGACAAGATCCGGGTTCGCAATAAATAACGAGCCGAAAGCAATAAGGTCGGCATCCCCGGAATCGGTCGCATCGATCGCCATCTGCCGGTTGTAGGCGTTGTTCGCCATATAGGCGCCGGAAAAATTCGCGCGAAGAGTCTCGATTGCATTTGGCGGGAAGCTGCGCGCCCCACCCATTTCGCCCTCTACCAGATGGACATAGCCCAGGTTTGCATCATTGGCGCGCGCCATAGCCACGCTGAATGTGGAGACGGGATCGCTATCCGTGATGTCATTGAATCCCGAAAACGGGCTGAACCGAACGCCGACGCGTTTTGACGGATAAACGGCTGTGACCGCGTCGAAGACCTCGGCTAGGAAGCGCGTGCGGTTTTTGGCCGTTCCGCCGTAGGTATCGTCACGCTTGTTCGTGCTGTCGCGCATGAACTGGTCAAGCAGATAGCCGTTCGCAGCGTGAATCTCGACGCCATCAAATCCGGCAGCCTTCGCGTTCTCCGCGGCTTTGCGATAGTCGGCGACCACGCGCGCGATCTCGTCGACCTCAAGCGCCCGCGGTTCTGAGACATCCACGAAACCCGTTGCAATGAATGTCTGGCTGTTGGCGGTGATTGGGGAGGGGGCTACGGGCGGCTGCCCGTTCGGGAGCAGCGACACATGAGAAATACGCCAGAAATACGCCCCACATGCCAGAGTTGTGCGAACATCCGGCCACCTGCGTTGTGAACCGCATCGGTCACCGTCTTCCAGCCCGCGATCTGCTCGTCACTGTAGATCCCGGGGGTTTGAATGTAGCCCTTTCCCTCAGGTGAAATCTGCGTGCCCTCGCTAATGATCAGCCCCGCGCTCGCCCGTTGGGCATAGTAGGTCGCGTTTAGAGAATGCGGAACGTCACCCTCCGGGTGGGCGCGGTTTCGGGTCAGCGGCGCCATGACGATTCGGTTCGGCAGGGTCAGATCGCCAAGTTTGAGCGGTGTGAAGAGCTTCAGGTCCATGATCTATCAGCCTCCTGATGCACAGCTTGAGGGTGGCTGCGGACCACGCTTGCGCGGCCTCTCAGCGCTCGCTGCAAGTGGGTGCGCAGGTTTCGATTATCAAGCAGCCGAAGTCTCGCCGCGTGTTGTCCCCCGACGACGTTTGGGCGTTTTGGTCGGCCATACGGCAAGCGCCGAGCACTTGAAGCAAGGCGTTGCTGGGCCATATAATTAGGATGCCGCGCCCCTTTCCGTACCCTGCAAGGATTGTGGGCGCTCTCCGTCCCCCAAAGACGGACGAATCGGCGGCAGATTGCTCCTTTTCTGCCGCCGATTTTTTACGGCTACTTGAGCGTTTCGAAAGCCTTGGTGAACCCCTCCAACGAGACGGGAATACCGATTCCCTCGTCAACGGTCGGAAATATGATGAGCAGGGCATTTTCGCCCGATTGGAATTTGGTTACGACTTCGTCCTGTAGCTCAAACTCCGCGATGCAGCCGGTCGTTCTCGCACATTTGACGTACTTGGCGTTGCCGACGTCCTCCCCATCGACCTTGATCCCCAAGCCGCGCGGAAGAAATATTCCCAGTGGCGCGACGACGCGCATCATGTTGGCGTTGTCGCCGATGGATTTGAACAGCTGCACATTCAGGCCAACATTCGGACGCTCCTCATCCGTCACGCGCTGAACGATTGCGCACTTTTCTTCGCGAGCGCCCGGGGGCGTGCGGCAATAGAGTTGCCATGCGCCATAGGTGCCGCGTAGCACTGCCGCAGCTCCCGCTGGGGTCTGTTCGGCGCCGTCGTCTTGTGCAAATGACGAAGGTGCGGCTGATGCAAGACACAAGAAGGTCGCGAGGAGCGCCATGAACAGGCTCGATTGAAACTTCCAATAGCGGTCTGGAAGTGCATGGTGTCGGGAAGCCAAGAACGAGAGCATCGACATTGTGAGGCAGGGCCTTCCTGCATCTGATTAAGACTGGTTACAACCGTCGTACAGGATTCGGAGACTACGCCCAACATATTCGGGCCACCCGAGCAAACGCGCCTTTCGCCGGGCAAGAGGGCCAAATTTCGACCGAAATCATATCCGACAGGCCTTAGCCTGAGCCGCGCCTTCACGCCGCGTCCAGCACCCTGACTAGGCAATCAACCCTGAGGCGAAGCTACCGTGCAAGCTCGCCCTGTAGAACCTGAAAACTGCATCATGACTGTTGCCAATCAATATTCTTTATGATTTCTAAATTACATAAGAAGAGCTGGCGCCTGGCCATTACCAAGCCAGCAAAACCATGCGTCTTATCGGGGGCGACGCCAACATACTGCGAAGTGTTCTTGCGTCGCCGCTGCGACAGTGAGCGCGGGGCCAAACAGCCCGCGTTCGGCCATAATCGCACTCTGTTGCCGACTTAGCTGGCGGGGGCAGAGTAGGCTTGGGAGTGATCAAATGGGGATAAAAAATCTTGCTTTGGCGGGCCTTGCCGCAGCTGCAGGGATCGGCGCCAGCGAGGCGGTGCGCGCCGAGGATCTCCCCTTAGGTCAGGCACATCCGTGGCAGTTGGGCTTTCAAGAAGCAGCTACGCCAATCATGGCGCAGATCCACGAATTTCATAATTATGTCAATGTGATCATCATCGCGATCACACTGTTTGTGTTGGGCCTCATGGTTTACGTGATGGTTCGCTTCAACGAGAAGAGCAACCCTGAGCCGTCCCGCAATTCCCACAATACGCTTTTGGAAGTCGCCTGGACCGTAATCCCGATCTTCATACTTGTGGCGATCGCCATACCCTCGTTTCGGCTACTCTTCGCCCAATATGATTTCCCAAAAGCGGATGTCTCCATCACGGCGACCGGCGCTCAATGGTATTGGGTCTACGATTATCCAGAAGAGGATATCAGCTTCAATTCGATCATGGTGCCGGATGACCAGCTCGAGCCCGGCCAGCCCAGGTTGCTGGCGGTCGATAATGAAGTGGTAGTCCCGGTTGGCGCAAACGTTGTTGTGAGCCTCAAGTCGAATGACGTCATTCACGACTGGGCGGTTCCGGCGTTCGGCGTGAAGCTAGACGCGGTCCCGGGACGTTTGCAGCAGACATGGTTCCGTGCGGAGAAAGAGGGCTGGTTTTACGGCATGTGCTCGGAACTCTGCGGTCGCAACCATTCCGCCATGCCGATTGCCGTGCGGGTCGTCTCGCCGGACGAGTACGATGCTTGGGTCGCGAGCAAGAAGACGGCGAAAGTCGATATGGACGGAAAATTCGCGGCCGTGCGCGATTAGCGCATCCGTCGCAACAGAGAACGAGGCCTGACGGCCGAATACGACGACAATGGGACGATAGAGGAATTAGTCATGGCGAATAGTGCCCAGGCAGACGCCGCATCTCACGATCACGACGATCATCCGCATGGATTGCGGCGCTGGCTTTTCTCGACCAACCACAAAGACATCGGCACCCTCTATCTGATTTTGTCGCTTGTCGGTGGCGTTGTTGGCGCACTGTTGTCCATGGCGATGCGGGCCGAGCTCATGGAGCCCGGCATGCAGATCTTCGGCAATCCGGAGATGTACAACGTGTTCGTCACGGCGCATGGCCTGATCATGGTGTTCTTCAGCATCATGCCGGCGACCGTGGGCGCATTTGGCAACTGGATGGTGCCCTTGATGATCGGCGCCCCGGACATGGCCTTCCCGCGAATGAACAACATCTCGTTCTGGTTGCTCGCGATGGCATTCGTCCTGTTGGTCGCTTCGCTGTTCATGCCTGGAGCTCCGGGATCAACCGGCGCTGGTGCCGGCTGGACCATCTACGCGCCACTCTCCACGAGTGGTTCGCCAGGTGTAGCCGTTGATTTCGCCATTCTCTCGCTACATCTCGGTGGCGCGTCGTCTATCCTCGGTGCCATCAACTTCATCACGACCATTTTGAATATGCGTGCACCGGGCATGACCTTGCACAAGATGCCGCTGTTCGTCTGGTCGATCCTGGTTACGGCCTTCCTGCTGCTCCTGTCGCTGCCGGTTTTGGCGGGCGCCATCACCATGCTGCTCACCGACCGCAATTTCGGCACGGCCTTCTTCGACTCGGCACATGGCGGCGATCCGCTGCTTTGGCAGCATCTGTTTTGGTTCTTCGGTCACCCCGAAGTTTACATCCTGATTCTGCCGGGCTTCGGCATGATCAGCCAGATCGTTTCGACATTCTCCAAGAAGCCTGTGTTCGGCTATCTTGGCATGGCCTACGCCATGGTCGCGATCGGTGTTATTGGCTTTGTTGTTTGGGCCCATCATATGTATGCGGCCGGCCTTGACGTGAATACGCAAGCCTATTTCGTCTTCGCAACAATGGTGATTGCCGTTCCCACTGGCGTGAAAATTTTCTCGTGGATTGCCACGATGTGGGGCGGCTCGATCTCGTTCAAGACGCCCATGCTTTGGGCGCTCGGCTTCATATTTCTGTTCACCGTTGGCGGTGTGACGGGCGTGATGCTCTCAAATGCGGGCGTCGACCGGGCGTTCCACGACACCTATTATGTCGTGGCGCACTTCCATTATGTCCTGTCGCTGGGTGCGGTCTTCTCGCTCTTCGCGGCCTGGTACTACTGGTCGCCAAAGATGTACGGCTACATGTATTCGGAAACCCTCGGAAAACTCCATTTCTGGCTGATGTTCGTAGGCGCGAACCTTGCGTTCTTCCCGCAGCACTTCTTGGGCCTTGCGGGTATGCCGCGGCGCTATGCGGACTATCCGGACGCTTATGCTGGCTGGAACATGGTCTCGTCGATCGGCGCATATCTCGCGATGGCTGGCTTCGTCGTCTTTTTCATTGCCGTGATCCAGCAGTTCACGCGCAAGGAGAAGGCTGCAGCTAACCCTTGGGGTCCGGGGGCGACGTCGCTCGAATGGACGCTTCCCTCACCACCGCCGTTCCACACCTTTGATACGCTCCCGAGAATCAAATAGGGGCCGGAAGCGACTCTACGCGGCGCTTGAGCGAGTAGGCTGATGACAGACGCAACCGTCGAAAAGACGCAAGGCACGTTGGCTGTCGCCCCCGGAGGCGACATTGCCGACTATGCAGCGCTGCTGAAGCCGCGTGTCATGTTCCTTGTTGTGTTTACGGCACTTGTCGGACTGGTGGTTGCGCCCGTACCCATGCATCCCGTTCTTGCGGTTGCGGCGTTAGTCTGTATCGCAGTCGGTGCTGGCGCATCGGGTGCGCTCAACATGTGGTACGACGCAGACATCGATGCCCGCATGGCTCGAACGGCGTCACGGCCGGTACCGAAAGGTGCGCTCGCACCCAACGAGGCCTTGGCATTCGGCACCGTTCTCGGGATCGGCTCCGTCATATGCCTGGGGCTTATGGTCAACTGGGTGGCTGCCGGACTGTTGGCGTTCACGATCGCCTTCTATGTCTTCGTATACACAATGTGGCTGAAACGCGTGACGCCGCAGAACATCGTCATCGGCGGAGCGGCCGGTGCTGTGCCTCCCATGATTGGCTGCGCTGCTGCCACAGGCACAGTGAGCCTTGAGTCCTTCGTGATGTTTCTCATCATTTTCGTGTGGACCCCGCCACACTTCTGGGCGTTGGCTCTGATCCGCAGCGCTGACTATCGGCGCGCTGGCGTGCCGATGCTGCCCGTCACCCACGGTGCTGACGAGACACGACGGCAGATACTCATCTACAGCTGCCTTTTGGTGCCCCTCGCGATGGTCCCATCGATCATAGGTTTGGGCGGGCCGCTCTACACTTTGGTCGCTGCGACATTCGGCGCATTCTTCTTGGTTTTTGCCTATGACTGCTACCGGGAGCGCGAGGGCGAAACGGCAGAACGAGCGGCGAAGAATCTCTTCGCGTACTCAATTCTGTACCTCTTCGTGCTTTTTGCGGTCTTGCTCGTTGAGCACGGCTTTGGGCTAAACGTTGGCGCGCTTGCGCTGACTTGGACGTGGTGATGGAAGATGCTGAAGCCGAACGCAAACGCCGCCAACGCAGAAGGTCCATGGCAATTGGTTGGACCCTCGCAATTCTTGTTATTCTGTTCTTCATCGTCACCCTTGTCCGGCTCGGCGCAAACGTCGCCGATCGGCAGATGTGAGTGAGGTGCGTCACGTGATCCAGAAAAGCGATGCTGCAACCGAGAAAACCGAACCCCGCGACAAGCGAGCGCTTGTCGCGCTGGTCCTGGCCGGTGTCGTGGCCGGTATGGTTGGGCTGTCGTTTGCGGCTGTTCCGCTCTATCGGATGTTTTGCCAAGTGACCGGCTTCGGCGGGACCCCGCAAGTGGCCGACGCAGCGCCCTCCACGGTCCTCAATCGCACGATCAAGGTCCGGTTCGATACCAATGTGGACACGGATCTGCCCTGGGAGTTCAAGTCCGAACAGCGCGCCGTTGATGTGCGGATCGGCGAGTCGGCTTTGGTTTTCTTCAAGGCACATAATCCAACCGACAAGCCGGTGAGCGGAACGGCGGGGTTCAACGTGGCCCCTGAGATCGCAGGGCGGTACTTCGCAAAGATCGAGTGCTTTTGTTTTCAGCAGCAGACGCTTGCCGCGGGGCAAAGCATCGACATGCCTGTGACATTCTTCGTCGATCCGAAGATTGTTGAAGACGAGAGTGCGAAAAACATTGAGGAGATTACGCTGTCCTATACTTTCTACCGGAGCGACGATCCATCGGATGTCGCTGCCGCGCTGGAGGATGGGGCGTCAGGATCTTAAGAGACACGGCGCCACTGAGAGTCGCCGAATTGTCGATTGGGTAAGAAGGGGGAGCTCACGATGGCCCAGGGCCACGCAAAACCACAACACGATTACCATCTACTCAATCCGAGCCCGTGGCCGTTTGTCGGGTCGATTGGCGCAATCGTGTTGGCGCTTGGCGCTCTCATGTACTTCATGGACAAGAAAGCTGGCGATCCTCAGCTTTGGTACGTGCTTCCAGGCCTAGCTATCGTGATCATCACGATGTTCGGCTGGTGGCGCGACGTCATCAAGGAGGAAGCCGAAGGTTACCAATCGCCGGTGGTCCAGCTCCACCTTCGTTATGGCATGGTCTTGTTCATCGCCTCGGAGGTGATGTTCTTTGTGGCATGGTTCTGGGCTTACTTCGATGTAGCCCTGTTCCCGGACGACGCTGTGACCTATGCCCGAACGGCAGTCACGGGCGGCCAGTGGCCGCCAATTCCGAGCGCCGAGACGGATGTGCCCGGGCTTGGCTATTTCGGCCATACCTTTGACCCTTGGGGCTTGCCGTGGGTGAATACGCTGGTGCTGCTGCTGTCAGGCACGACGGCAACTTGGGCGCACCATGCTATGCTCCACGACGATCGGAAGGGTCTGATCTGGGGTCTGACATGTACAGTCCTACTCGGCATTCTCTTCACGTTTCTGCAGGTCTACGAATACACGCATGCTGGCTTCGGGTTTTCTGACCACATCTACGGCTCGACGTTCTACATGGCCACCGGCTTCCATGGCTTCCATGTAATCGTCGGAACCATATTCCTGTTGGTCTGCCTCTTCCGCGCGTTTGCGGGGCACTTCACGCCGCACAAGCACTTCGGATTTGAAGCCGCGGCTTGGTATTGGCATTTCGTCGATGTTGTGTGGCTGTTCCTATTCTGCTCCATCTACATTTGGGGCGCAGGAGCACACCCCGGCCACTAGCAGCAGACGGCCCGAGAACGGATTGGGGGCGGTCCTGTGGCCGCCCCTTTTCCGTTTTGCCCACTCGATGAATAGGGTTCGAC